>JBFYQB010000320.1:0-4365 GCA_041302955.1 Flavobacteriales bacterium | reverse complement strand
CATTTAGAATTCGGCCTCCATTCAGGTCAGTTCGCAGATATATTTATCTGCCCTAATCATAACGTGTTCCGTCCATTTCCTCTTCTGCTTAAAACACTGCTGTTGCTGCTTCTTTTTGCGCAGGTGTATGGACAGTCTCCTTCAGTTTCATCGCCAGTACAGGGATTGGCTGGAAATGTGATCTACAATGTTTCGCAGGACAGCAAAGGCTACGTGCTGGTATGTGGCGAGGCAGGCTTCAGCCGCTATGACGGGTATGCATTCCATCATCTGGACATGGACGATGGCCTTTCGGACAGCGATGTGTTCCGCGCGGTAGAGGACAGCCGTGGACGATTGTGGTTGCACACCAACAATGGGAAACCCACAATCATTGATGGAGACAGTATTCTGACCGCTGCAAACTATGCACCGTTGGCCGACATCCATGGCGGAAGCATGACCGTATCTTCCTTGCTGCAGCAACAGGATGGCTCTTTCTGGTATACCACATGGGACACTGCTTATCAACTGGTGGACGACCATGTGGTGCAGAAGCTGGCGGCCAAAGATCATTTCTCGGCAGACAATAGGCTCTATGGCGCGGTAGCCCACGGCGGCAACACCATACTGCTCACCACCCATGGGCTTGTGAACGCGGAAACAGGGCATGAACGGCAGTTCGTCAACTTCGCCATAGACGATTTCATTTCCAAGCATGTATTGGTGGGGCACGAGCTCTACATCTCGATGACCAATAGGCTCTTTGTTCATGACATGACCACAGGTGACATCCGCGAGATCCCTTTGCCATGGGACAGCTTTGTGCTCAACCTTCAACGCGATGCGGACGATGGCATCTGGATAGCGCAAAAGGGGCATCTCTACCGCATGGACTGCCTGCACGGCACATTTGAATTCCCGATACCCCATCAGTTCGCATATCCAAGTTCGGTGCTGCGGGACAACGAAGGCAATCTCTGGGTGTCCACATTAAGCAATGGGCTTCATTTTTTTGCGGACCCGGAATTGTTGCCCGTGCATCATGTGGCATTCGAGGCCTCTGGGAGCGAAACGGCCTGCCACAGCCTACTGGCCCACAATGGGCGCATCCATGCGGGCTTTGAAAATGCAGAATTTGCATTGTTACAGCACGGAAGCATCATCTATAGCTACGCCTATCCCGAAAAGGGAGCCCATTACAGAAGGAAAGTGACGCAGTTTCTGCCGATGGGCGATGAACTGGTGGTGGGAGCAAGTTCAGTGCTGCTAAAACAAGATGCCCATGGCAATATGGTGGACTATCTGGCCGCCCCGCGGGCCATCTGTTCTGATGGTCACCGTAGGGTCTATGCCGCTTATGGAAGCTATCTGGTGCATGCAGATGCAGATTCGTTGGAAAAACTATTCTCCAACTACTTGACGCTGCGCAACCGCACTGTGGTCGATGACCGCATCCAGACCATTCTCCATTTGGGAACGGATAGCCTATTGATAGGCAGCGTAAGCGGGCTTCGCCAATGGGTGCGCGACCAATGGTATCGACCTGAGTATTGGAAACATCGTGTGTTTCATGCTCCCGTAATGAAAGTCGTGCAGATCAATACTGATGCGATCGCCTTCGCAACCCGTGGCGCAGGGATCGCTATCATGACGGCTGACAGCACGTACGTTCTGACCACTGCCACTGGCCTGCCGAGCAACAACTGGAACGCATTGCACGCCCCGAACGACAGTACGCTGTGGGCAGCGGGCAGCAAAGGGCTTGTGCGGCTGGACATTCGATGGCGGGAACGGGAACCGGATGTAGTGATGCATCATTTTCCGCACATCACCGCACATACAGGCGAGCGCATCAACGCCATTACTGCCGTGGCCGACACGGTCTGGATAGGCACCGACAAGGGGTTGTTCTATTTCAGGAACAATGATTCGAAAAATGCGCAATTTCCCCGTTTGCATATCGAAAGGCTTTGGGTGAATGACGGTGCCACGGCTTTTTCTGATGGGCTGACACTACCACACAATGCAAACAGATTAACATTTGATTTTGTCGGACTTCTTTATCATGCACAGGGCAAGATCAACTACCGCTACATGCTCAAAGGTGTGAACAGCGACTGGAACAAGACAGTGGCGCGAAGGGCAACATACGCCTATCTGCCACCGGGCGACTACACCTTTCTGCTATCTGCCGCCAATGTTCAGGGCATTTGGAGTCCAGAACCGCTGGCATTCCATTTTACTATCCGCTCCCCTTTCTGGCAACTTCCTTGGTTCATAGCCTTGATAGTCGTGGTGGGTCTAGTGGTGTTGGCTTCGGTCGTTTTCTTTTTTCTGATGCGTCAGCGGAAGAAACATCTGCAACAGCAGCATCTGCTCCAACTGGAAATGGAGCATGCCGATCAGGAGCGGCAATTGGCGCAGTTGCAGCAGCGAGCGTTACAGGCCCAGATGAACCCGCATTTCATCTTCAATTCCATCAATTCGATACAGGGGTTCTATGCCGCTGGTGATGCAGCAGGTGCAAAGGAATACATCGGACTGTTCTCAGACCTGTTGCGCAGGGTGCTGGAATCAAGTTCGGAGACCTTCATTGCGCTCGATAAGGAAGTATTGATCCTGAAAGGCTATTTACAACTGGCCGCATTGCGCTACAAGGAGAAGTTCGACCATCAGGTGAGCAGTGATGCCAGCATTTCACCTTCTACAACCCATCTCCCTGCCATGCTCATTCAGCCCATTGTGGAGAATGCGTTGTTGCACGGTATTGCCGCACTGGAACAGAAAGGCAGCATCCACGTGCATTTCCAACGGGAGGGGAATGACCTTGTCTGCACTGTGTCGGACAATGGTGTGGGCCGCCTGCGCGCCACCGAACTGAAACGCAGTGCCACGCACCGATCCTTGGGTTTGAAGCTTGTGGAGGAACGTATCAGCATCCTGTATGGCGATCAGGTGGCGAAGCCCGCTGTCAGCATTGTTGACAGAACTGATGCTGAAGGCAACGCCATCGGCACGGAGGTGACCGTTAGAATTCCCATATTCGACAACGGAAGATGATACGATGCATCCTAATAGATGATGAGCAACTTGCACGCGAAGTATTGCGCGAGGAACTGGGCATTCACTGCCCGGATGTGGAGGTGGTGGCGGAGGCCGACAATGTGCGGTCGGCCATTGCGGCCATTGCTTTAGAACGACCTGACCTCGTGCTGCTCGATGTGCAACTGGGAGATGGAACGGGGTTCGATGTGCTGGAAAAACTAACGCAACCCGATTTCCGCGTCATCTTCACCACGGCCTACAGCGAATATGCCGTGAAGGCATTTCAGGTGGCTGCGGTGGACTATCTGCTCAAACCTATCAAGGGATCGGAACTGCGCGCTGCTGTGCAAAAGGCCACTAACGCTATCAGGCTCGAATCGCAAGAGGAGCGTATCAATACGCTCACGCAACTGATGCATCGGGTGGAAAAACGGATTCCCTTCGCCACCTCAGATGGCATCAGCATCCATCATGTGGCGGACATCATCCGCTGCGAGGCCGACAACAACTATTGCCGTGTCCATCTGCGCAACAAGGAGAGCCTCATGCTGGCCAAGACCCTGAAAGATTTGGAGACGCTATTGGCAGAACACGGATTTGAACGGGTGCATCAGTCGCATCTCGTGAACATGGCACATGTGAACAAATATGTGAACCGCAACGGTGGACATCTGGTGCTGAGCGATGGCAAACAGGTTCCTGTATCGCAGCGCAAAAAGACCGATATACTGGAATTACTGTCCAAGCTCTAGGTCGGTTCATTCCGCTTCCCTAATCCGATACTTACGAATACTAAGTACGCATGCTCGCGTGGCCCTGAGGGCTTTGGAAGCTCCTCGGATCGTGACTCTTTTGTGAGGTCTAATCCACTCTAAACGCGCACCCATGAGACGCATTCTTACTGTCATTTCCGCTTGTCTGCTTTTTGCTCAGACTTTGAATGCCCAGACCACATTAGGGCCGGGAGATATTGCATTCGCTTCCATGAATACTGATGGAGCTACCGATGAGTTTGCCTTTGTAGTGCTGAAAGATATGGTAGCTGGCACGACCATTACGTTTACCGATTACCAATGGCTGACTACTGGTGGGTTTGATCCGGCCAGCTCGGGTGGGGCGTGTGCTTCTGAAACCACGATGATATGGACAGCGGGTTCAGATTTAACAGTTGGAACAATTGTTTATGTATATAATCCCGGTGGTGCCTCAGGATTCGCTTCAGAAGCAACAGCCTCAAACGGAACTATTGTTCCTACCCCGAGCAACTGTCCTGATTTTAGTTTTCCTCCTTCTGGAGAATGCATTTATGCCTATCAGGGAACACGGCCCACCAGTAAT
>JBFYQB010000319.1:0-4320 GCA_041302955.1 Flavobacteriales bacterium | reverse complement strand
AGTCTATCGCTTCACGATGAACCAAGGATTGAGCAGGTTCTCCTTGTTGTAGCGAAGCGGAGTATTTTCATCAATGTGCGTCACTGTGCAGCCTGCCGCAGCGGCAATTCCGTGGCCTGCCGCTGTATCCCATTCCATGGTGGGCGCAAAGCGGGGATAGACCTCGGCCACACCTTCGGCCACAAGACAGAGTTTTAGCGAACTTCCCATCGACACCATATCAACCTCGCCATGCTGTTGACGCAGGCGTTCCACATATTGAAGGGTCTCTTCAGACATGTGCGAGCGGCTGCCTACCACTGTGAAGACTGTTCGTCCAGATTCGATTGGCAATGAATCTCCCAAAGCGAATAGCGCTTCGAGGTCCGAAAACAAGCGCGATGAAAATTGCTCCACTTTGACAGCCCCTTTTCCACGAACACCCACATAAAGCACATCGGTCACAGGCACGTAGATGACACCGACAATCGGATCGCCATGCTCTATCAAGGCGATATTCACTGTGAACTCTCCATTGCGCTTCACAAATTCCTTGGTGCCGTCCAGTGGATCCACAAGCCAGAACTGCGTCCAGTTCTTTCGCTCATTGTAGCGAATGCTCTTTCCTTCTTCGCTAAGAATAGGAAGCCCTGTTTTGTCAAGAATGGAAACAATAGCGTTGTGAGCTTTTCTATCCGCTTCGGTCAACGGAGAATCATCGGCCTTGAAATCGACCGAGAAAGCCGTGTCATACACTTCAAGAATGGCCTTGCCGGCTTCCAAAGCAGCCTGTACGGCCTGAAGTATAAACGTGTCTTGTGCCATGGATAAACAGCATTGGGAGAAACGAAAAGAGGCAGCTCCCACTTGGAAACTGCCTCTTGCATTGGTGAGGTCGAGAGCGGATTCGAACCGCTGTACGAGGTTTTGCAGACCTCTGCCTAGCCACTCGGCCACCCGACCAATGGGGCGTCAAAGATAGAATTCCTATGCTTTCACAAAAGGGTGTTTTTCTTATGTTTCCAAACGATGCGACTTTGGCCCACATTGCCGTGAACCGGCGGGTTGAACTTGGTCAGGCTCACCTCCCAGAGGTCAACCCACGGATAGGCTTCGGCCAGACGCAAGGCGATTCTGCGGGCTACGGTCTCTATCAGTTTGGAGCGGATGGCCATCTCTTCCTTCACGAGTTCATAGACCATCACATAATCTACCGTCTGGTGCAGGTCATCCGATATGGCCGAAGCCTCGATGTTCGCTTCTACCTTGATGTCCACACGGTATTTGCCACCGATGCGGCCTTCCTCCTCCAAACAACCGTGGTAGGCGTGTAGCCGGATGTCCTCGATGTAGAGCGTCTGGCTCATCCCAGCTTCGTGATGGCAGCGTTGATGCGGGTGGTGACCACTTCTTTGCCCAACAGCTCCATCATGTCAAACAGTACTGGGCCACCGGGCTGACCGCTGACCAACACACGGAAAAGCTGCATCACATGACCGGGGTTCATGCCCACTTTCTCAGCCGTAGCCTTGAATTGCTCCTCGATAAGCGCTGCCTTCCATTCGGGCAGTGCGTGCAGGTCCGATGACAGGGTTTGGAAGAATGCCTTCGCCTCTGGGTTCCAGCGCTTCTCGATCACCTTTTCATCATACGCATCCGGTGCTTGGAAGAAGTAGAATCCGAAATCCCAGAACTGGCTTACGAACTGCACCTTCTCTTTCACTAAGGCGCAGACCTTGAGCACATGGTCGGCATCGGCCTTCACACCGCGCTTTTCCAGGTCGGCTGCGAAATACGTGGCGAGTTCGGCATCAGAACGTTCGCGCAGGTACTGCTGATTGTACCACTTGGCCTTCTCAGGATCGAACTTGGAACCTGACTTGCCAACGCGCTCCAATGAGAAGGCTTGCACCAGTTCGTCCAGAGAGAATATCTCTTGCGATGTGCCGGGATTCCAACCGAGCATAGCCAGCATGTTGACGAACGCCTCTGGGAAATAGCCCCGTTCGCGGTAGCCGCTGCTCTGTTCGCCCGAATGCGGGTCGAGCCAGTTGAGCGGAAATACTGGGAAACCAAGACGGTCGCCATCGCGCTTGCTTAGTTTTCCATTGCCATCGGGCTTGAGGATAAGTGGAAGGTGCGCAAACTGCGGCATCACATCTTCCCAACCGAGATAACGGTAAAGCAGCACGTGCAATGGCGCGGAGGGCAACCATTCCTCACCTCGGATAACGTGGGTGGTCTTCATCAGATAGTCGTCCACCACGTTGGCCAAGTGATAGGTAGGCATGCCATCCGACTTGAACAACACTTTGTCATCCATCTGCGCGGTCTGCACCACCACCCAACCACGGATGATGTCGTGAAAGCGCACCTCTTCCTTACGCGGCAGCTTGATGCGGATAACATACGGTTCGCCAGCGGCCAAGCGGACATTCACATCATCCTCGGAAAGGGTGAGGCTATTCTTCATCGTTTGGCGCGACACGGCATCATACTGCGGAGATGCGACCTTGGCCTTGGTGAGGCGGTCGCGCATCTCGGTCAATTCCTCTGTGGTGTCGAACGCATAGTAGGCATGGCCTGAGGCAATGAGCTGGTCGGCATATTGGCGGTACATCGCCTTGCGTTCGCTCTGACGGTATGGGCCATAAGGGCCACCCTGAACTGGACCTTCATCGAGCGTTATGCCACACCACCCAAGGGCTTCCATGATGTATTCTTCGGCACCGGGCACATAGCGGGTCTGGTCAGTATCCTCGATGCGGAGGATGAAATCACCTCCCATTTTTTTTGCAAAAAGGTAATTGTAGAGCGCGGTGCGCACCCCACCCATGTGCAATGGGCCAGTTGGGCTTGGGGCGAATCGGACGCGGACTTTTCGTTCAGACATGGCTTCAATTTTGAGGCGGCAAAGGTAGGTTTGGAAAGTACTTTTGCGGCCTCAATTCCGCCACATGACCTACGGACAGATCACTCCCGAGATTCTCACCCAATTCGAGGCCATTGTTGGCGCGGGCAATATGTTTTTGGATGATGAGACGCGCACTATCTGCGCATCGGACGAGACGGAAGACCATGTTTTCATGCCGCACGTGGTGCTCACTCCGAGCACGGCCGAGGAGATAGGTGCGGTGCTCCACATCTGCAATCAGCACGTTATTCCCGTAACGCCCCGTGGTGGTGGCACGAGCCTCAGTGGCGGTTCGCTGCCGGTGGAAGGCGGTGTGGTGGTGTGGATGAAGCGTTTCAACCGCATCATTGACATAGACGAACTGAACCTACAGGCCACGGTTGAGCCGGGCGTGATCACCGAAGTGTTTCAGAACGCGGTGAAGGAGGTCGGATTGTTCTATCCGCCCGACCCGAGCAGCCGCGGAACCTGTGTTCTGGGTGGCAATTTGGCGGCAAACGCGGGAGGCCCAAAGGCGGTGAAGTATGGCGTGACCCGTGATTATGTGCTCAACATGCAGGTCGTTCTACCCACAGGCGAGGTGATATGGACAGCGGCCAACGTGCTTAAGAACTCAACGGGCTACAACCTTACGCAGTTGATGTGCGGCAGCGAGGGCACGCTAGGCATCATCACGCGGATAGTTTTCAAACTGAGGCCGCTGCCAAGGAAGGACGTTACGCTACTCGTTCCTTTCACCACGAGCGAAGAGGCCTGTCGGGCCATCAGTGGTATTTACAAGGCGGGCATTGTGCCATCGGGTATGGAGTTCATGGAGCGTGATGCCATCATCCTTACTAAGGAATATCTGGACGAGGTGCTACACAAGCCTGTCAACATCGACCTACCGGACCACATCAACGCCCATCTGATCATAGAACTGGACGGCAACGATGAAGAGGTGTTGATGCGTGATGCGGAGACCATCACGCAAGTGCTGGAGAATTACGAGACGGGAGAGGTCTATTTTGCCGAGAGTACCGATGAAAAGGAGAGCCTTTGGCGTTTGCGCAGGAATGTATCGCCTGGTGTGAATGCCTATTCACTCACCAAAAGCGAGGACGTGGTGGTGCCGCGTGGTAATCTGCCTGCGTTGGTCACCGCCATCAAGGCCATTGGCGACCGACTTGGGTTCCGTTCAGTCTGCTACGGCCATGTGGGCGATGGTAACCTGCATGTCAACATCATGAAAGAACAATTGCCGGATGCCTACTGGCACAAGGAGGTGAACGAGGGTATTGCCGACATTTTCCGCGAGGTGGTGCGGTTGGGCGGCACCCTGAGCGGTGAGCATGGCATCGGCATTGCCAAACGGCCCTACATGCACTTGGCGATGGACGAGGCCAATCTACGCCTTATGCGTGGCATCAAGTTGGCCTTCGACCCGC
>JBFYQB010000318.1:0-10053 GCA_041302955.1 Flavobacteriales bacterium | reverse complement strand
GCTGTTCGGAATCTGAGCGCTGACCTCTCCGGCCATGGCGGTCATCAACAATGAAAAGAGTAGAGAATGTTTCATGCTATTGCTGTCAGTGTTTATGGTGCTGACTCCGCACCTTTGGGTTTGTATACCTCAAAGGTTTGCAGGTCTTCGGTCATTACACATGACCAAATAAGGTCTGTACGGGTGATGTTGGTCAGTTGAATGCACCAGATGCAATGCTGGTATCCGGCATACTGAATCCGCCCGCAAGGAGGAAGGCCGAGTCGGGGTCAGGCATCAGAAAGAATCGACCATTCACGGTTATCACACTGTCAGCCCATACGCCAGCCGTATCGATATTGTAAAGGGCCCAATGACTTCCCACTATGCCCCAACTGCAGTCTTCCTGCTGCATGAACTGGTTTACACGGTTGTAATATCTGTCTATCCTGTCGCGGCCGAATTGCGATCTGAAACTCGCCTTTTCATCCATCAGGTAGTTGAGTTGCCACAGCAGTTGCCAGTCGGTCACTATGCCATGCCGCATGTCTTCGGCCTGCAGAGCATCTGTAAGTTGATGCAGCGCTTCCATATCATTCAGTTCGCGTCTGAGCAGTGAATTGACATAGTTCCCTGCGCCAATGGAGGAAGGCACAAGAACCGCTACCTGAAGCAGCCCCCACACAGCGCCCCATCGCGGAAAATGTAACTGAGATGCCCTGAAAAGATGAACACAGATGATGAGAACACCGGTGAAGAAACCAAGCAGATACCTGCCGCCCCCGTGCTCAAAAAGGATGATGGGCAAGGCGGCCATTGCTGTACCGGTTGCGAGGAGCAGCAGCTCGTTATTGGCAGTCCGCGGGTTTTTCCAAAGCACGGGAATGAGCAGTAAGACGATGAGCGCTACGAAAGCCATACAGCCCATCAAGACCGCTTCAGGAACTTCAACTGGGCCGTCATAGAGGAAAGAGCCGGAGAAATAGGACCAGAAATCTGCTACGAAATGGTGTATGAGATTTGAGAAATGCAAAGACCCAGTGCCCGATGGTGTCCAGAAGTCGGGATTGAGGTAGGCCGGCAGGCGTAGAAGCAGCAATGCCACAAGGCCGCTTCCGAATACGGCTACCAGATCCTTGCGGGTAATGGAGCTTGTTCTGTACATCATAACGGGGATCACCACCAGCAGAAAGAACACCTGCGCCACCGTCACCACGGCCGCGCAAATGCCAACGATAAGCCACTGTTTACGATGCCACACCTGATACAGCAGTAGTTGTTCGATGATGATGCAGAGGCCCACGAAAGCTGTGATGTACCCTCCACGCAGCATGGTGGCCCAAACGGTCCAGGTTGGGAACATGGCCATTACAAGAGCGATGAGCAGATAGCTGTGCAATGCCGCCCCCTTTATCCTGAATACCCGCATCAGTCGTTGAATACCCAACGAGAAAAGGAGCATTCCTCCGAGTTTGAGACTGATCACTCCACTGCCCAAGAACAAGGTGAAGAGGGCAGCAGCAAGGGTTTCAAACAACGAGAATCCATATTGTTGCCCATAGAAATAGAAGGGCGAACCTTGCAACGAAAGCAGGTCGCGTGCCATGATACCGATGATGGCCTCATCACCATCAAAGAACACATGGTCGCCAAGCAGGTAGGGCAGCCGCACGAGAATGACAATCGTAAATGCCAATAGCCATTCGATGAACATCGAGTATCCGATGAACTTGAATATGGCATTCTTCATACCGGATGTCGGTCCGTTCATAACCGGATGCTGCATTGGGTGATTGAAGCGGTCGAAATTAGGACAGCCACTTGCTGCGACCGCGCATCATCTGAATTCGATGACCTGCAGATAGATGCCCGTTCGGCCCAACTGTCCATGTAACCAAGGACGGTATTGCTGTGCAGGAGGTGAGGTGTAGTTGGCAATGAGAAAACGGTCGCGGTCAATGCGGATGACACTGGGAAAGGCCGTGTCGCCCGAGCCAGGCAGGTCCATCACCCATTCCACCTTGCGCGTCTCTTGGTCAATACGGTAAAGGGCGGTTGTCTTGGCGCTGAGCGAGAAACTCACCCAGTTTACAATGCGCTGCCATGCCATGCTACGGTTTCGATGGGCGCGGCCAAAGGGGCGGTCGCCAAGCTGATAACGGGCTATGAGATAGATGTCGTCCCCATGGCGGAACATCTTGGGCGACATGTAGCAGTTCCTGTCGGTCTCTATCGGAAACTGCCAATGACCCAGATTGTCCTTGGGTGCGAATACCACATGCGACCCAAAGCCAGTTGCATCGCCATCCTCAAGCCGGGTCACACCCCACAGATCGCCCTTGCGGTCGAACTCGAATGCCGTTTCTGACACACCACCTTGATATACGCGGCCACTATCGCCCATGGCCTGCCAAGTGATTCCGTCCGTACCATGTTTCAGATGGAGGTCCACTTTCACATCGCCCCGCACCTGATAGTGCGATCCGCTATAACTGGTCATCCAAAGTTCACCGTTGCGAGGTTTCATCTCCCAATGCACTTCGCCTTTGTCCAGTACTTGCGTGGGTCCTGTCCATGTGCCGCTTCCATCAGTGGTATAGAGACTGATGAAATCGGGCTCGAACGCGGTCATGCTGCTGCCCGCGGCAAAGCAATAGAAGTGCAGTTTCCCATGCACAGGTAAGAGATGCGGCTCGCGAAAATCGCGGCCCAGAAAGAATTCCATCTCCTTGCGCCATGTGCGGCCATCGGCCGTAGAGATGATGTACATCCCCGTTTTTTTGGAGGCAAAATGCGTTGGCCCCGTGCGAAATGCAACGTACAGCCGATGATCGAAGATGGAGATGCTTACGTTATTGTTCGATCTCTGTGGATGCACACCTTCGGGCAGGCGTATCGAGGGAATGAGCCACAAAGGTTCGCTCAGCGTGGGTGTGGCCATTGTTCCAACAGGGATGTCCTTATCAAATAGGGCAGGGTCATCAGGCGATGTGGCAATTTGTGGCAGCTGCTTAGCCAGCAATTGCTCCACGGGGTGCGATACCGGCAGGGTGGAGGCATCCCATGGCGCCCGACATCCGATGGCTGCGATCAAAAAGAGAAGCAACGCTGGCAGACCACTGTTCATGATAGAATGAAGTAAACGGGGTAGGCCATGTATGTCACGTTTGGCAAATGTAGCATCGCACCTCCCCAGATGTGAGCCTTACCGCAAGCATCACATCATCTGCCAATGAAAATCACGACTTTCGCGGCATGGCGTTCCTCGAAGGATTCGTGGTGGGGCTGGGCATGATCATATTTCTTGGCCCAGTGTTCTTCACTTTGCTCAAAAGTTCGTTGCAACATGGGTTCAGGGCAGGTTTTAGCGTGGCCACTGGAATCATGGTGAGCGATGTGGCAGTGCTTACGCTCTGTTCGTTCGGGGCCATTCCATTTTTTGAGAATCCGGACAATCAGCTATGGCTCGGGTTGGGCGGCAGCGCCATCCTCTTGGCGTTGGGTATCCGGTATCTGTTGAAACAGGAAGCGGGCAAGGATGTCATCGGTTCCATACAGGCGCAGCGTTACTCCACTTATTTCGCCAAAGGCTTCCTTGTGAATTTTGTCAATCCTTTCGTTTTCGTGGTCTGGATAGGGCTTATCGGCATGGGTCAGACCAAGTACGGCTCTGACAGCAATCTCTGGATCTATTGTGCAGGCATCCTATCGGGCATCTACCTCACCGATGTGACCAAGGTGGTCTTTGCACATCGCATCTCATCCTTCATCAGCCCTGGGTTTCTGCTCAAGGCCTACAAGATAATTGGGTTGCTGCTGCTAGTGTTTGCGGCCAGATTGCTCTGGTTCGTGATTGGCCAGCTTTGATTCGCGTTATTTGGTAGCAATGACAAATGTGCCGTTCACTAAATTCTGGCCATTGCTGAGCTCAAGTAGGTAGGTTCCCGATTTCAGCTTATCCACATTCAGCGTCATGACAGGGCCAACTAGTTTGGGCATCTCATACACCACCTCGCCCAACATGTTCATCACCCGTGCGTCATAGTAATCCACTTTGCCGTCAGCCAGTTGCACCGTTATCCTGCCACTGCTTGGATTTGGGAACAGGGTCAAAGGTTTTGTGCTTACGGCTTGGGCATTTATTCCCAAGGGAGCGAAACCACTGGCCCGTTTCCATCGGTTCTGACGGTCGCCAACAGTCATGCTCATGCCCAGTTCCTGCGAGGAATTCTCTTGGAGAATGGGCACATACCACCATTCCGCTACAATGCTGTCGTGGTCTATGTTCAGGATGCCGTAGCCATGCTCGGTGAATTCCGTGTAACGATGATGCGGATTGATGCCATTGCTGGCCGATTCGAATATGGGCACTGCGAAGGTGGGCACACCCGACTCGTCAAAATTGCCACGGGTGATGCTGGTAGGCAGAAACTCCACTCCCAGCGAGCCATTGCCCGTGGTGGCATCGTAAATATTGCCGTTGCGAGGTTCCCGCGATAGGTCCATGCCGAAACTCATGTGGGCATCACCACTCAAAACCACAAAGTTGTCAATGTTGTTTTCCTGCACGAAACTGAGCACGGTGTCCCGTTCGGCCATGTAGCCATCCCAGCTTCCACGACTGAACACGCCACCATCATTCGGCACGGGTATCCATTCCGGAATCCCCTCAGAATACCATCCTCCGAACATCTTCTGATTGCCGGTAATGTGCCATTTGGCCGTTTGCGCGCCTAATGTGTTCAGGTACCATTGGCGCTGCTCATGGCCTAAGGTTGATGCCTCGCCCGGGGCAATGGTATCTCTACCACGGTACTGTTGTATGTCTATCATGGTAAGGTCCACGAGATCACCATAGCTGTAGGTGCGATAGATCTTTGAGATATCGCTGTGCACATCTCTGCGTGGCACATAGTCCCAAAAGGCCTGAACGCCACTCAAGGTGTCACGCCTGAAATCGTGGTTGTCCCAAACTACCACCCAAGGATGCATCTGGCGCGCAGCGCGAAGGGCTGGGTCCAGCAGGTAGAGGCGGTGGCGTTCGCGCCATTCGTCTTCTGTATCCGGGTTTACGGGATAGGGCGATGGCACGCGTACTTCCTCATCAGGGTCGACAGTGTCATAAACGTAGTCACCAAGATGCACCACCAGATCCAGGTCATTCCGTTCGGCAATACGGTTATATCCGTTGAAGAAACCAGAGAATACACTGCTGCAAGAGGTGACAGCAAATTTGAGATGCGCTGTAGCGCCCAATGGCGCCGTGCGCGTGCGCCCAATAACGCTGTAGGCATCGTTCTCTGCTCTGAAACGATAGTAGTAGGTGGCACCCGCAGTCAGGCCTGAGACTTCCACACGTGCACAATGGTCGTTCTGCGCCTCGGCCGGTATGGTGCCATTGGCCACTATAGATGTCATGGCTGCGTCTGTCGCTACCTCCCACGCCACCGTGTGGGTGGCACCTTGGGTAGCATCGGGGTCGGTTCGGGTCCAAAGCACAATGCCATCTGGTAGTGGGTCGCCACTGGCCACGCCCCAGAGAAAGGGGGCGTGGGCCGAATCGGCATAGAGACTTGCCGGCAAGGAGGTCTGTGCCATACCGGTCACAGTTAAAGTCATACAGATGTAGAATGCTGATAGGTAAGGGATGTTCATGCGCTACAAGAGGTGTGATTGACAAAAATCAAGCGTCTAAATTAGAAGTGATATGCTTCACTGCGTGTTATCCTGCAGTTAATATCTGCCGGAGGTCGTCTTTGTTACCTTCGTTGCCATGATCAAGGTCTTTTCGGTGATGATGGTGATGTTAGGCTGGGCAATGCCTTTGCACGATTTTCATGCCTCCATCACACAGATAGATGTGAACGCTGAAACAGGCAGACTGGAGGTTGCCGTTAAGCTTTTTACTGACGATCTGGAAACGGCAGTGCAACCTGCGGGTCAGCCTGCCCTGCACATCGGCACTCCCAAAGAGCATTTACGTACCGAAGCTTTACTGGCCGATCACTTGCGCAGACATCTTTTGTTGCAGGTAGATGGCCGCCCCGCAATACTGCGTTTTTTGGGCAAGGAGACCGAAGCCGATGCCACTTGGTGTTATCTCGAGTCGGATGCCATCGGGAGTTTCAAGTCGCTCACAGTCACCAACACGCTATTGCTCACTCAGTTCGAGGATCAGGTCAATATCATTCACCTTGAACGTAGCGGTATCAAACAGGCCAAGATGACCAATGCAGGTGGTCCAAGGGCGGTGTTTGATTGAACAGATTCTCCATTCCCCAAGTGGGTTGTGTCTTAAATGTCGGAGGTCTCCGATTAGCCGTTTTCTCGAGAATCGGTGATTCTTTATTGAAGGTGATAGATGTTGAACAGATGCTGTTGGTAACTTCGTTTTCTCAAACAAGATTTTTCTACATTTGCGCCCCTCTTTTTTAGAATGGGAAAGTCGAGTGAATTCAAAGTGAGGTTCTCTGGTCTTGGGATCGGAAAGCATCAATTTGAGTTTCTGGCGGATGATAGGTTCTTTGAACAGTTAGAGAATTCCCTCATTACAAGAGGCGCGGTCAGTATCAAGATGGAGATGGACAAGAAGTCCACACACCTTGGTCTTTTCTTCAGCTTAGAAGGCGCAGTTGGCGAAGTATGCGACCGATGTTCGGTGGAGTATAGTCAGCCTGTGCAGGGGGAATTCAAGATGTTCGTCAAGTTTGGTGACGCATACGAAGATGTTGATGATGAACTTGTCATCATCCCGCGTGGCGACCATGAACTTGATGTTTCGCAGATGGTCTATGAGTTCATTGGACTCAGCATACCGTTACGCAAAGTGCCCTGTGAGGTCCTGAACGACACTACCATGTGCGATCAGGCAGTGCTCGACCGGATCTCTGGAGAAGCATTGGACACCGAAGAACAGGACAACAGTACCAGTCCATTCAAGGATATCCTTGGCGGACTGAAAGACAGAATGAATTGATCAGTATTAGTAAATAGAATAGAAGGAACAAGCCATGGCACATCCTAAACGAAAGATTTCCAAGACACGCAGGGACAAGAGACGTACGCACGATAAGGCCACTGCGCCTTCGATCGCTGTATGCCCTACTACTGGCGAACCACATATCTATCACCGCGCCCATTGGTATGAGGGCAAGCTCTATTACAAGGGCAAGGTAGTGATGGAGAAGGCCGCCTAAGGGCCGTTTCCCGCAGGCATTCCGGCCGCAGAAAACCAAGGAAAAGGAACCTAGCAATACAGAGAATTCTCTGAGCGGATTCCCGATGCCTTTGTTTTCTGCGGTCGCGTGTTTCAAAACAATCCCATGTCGAACATCAGAGCCGCCATCACCGGTGTACATGCGTTCGTGCCAGAATACAAGCTCACCAACAAGGAGCTTGAAAAACTGGTGGAAACCTCTGACGAGTGGATTCTGTCGCGCACAGGCATTTCAGAAAGGCGCATCCTGAAAGGCAAAGATCAAGGCACTTCGCGCATGGCGATACCGGCTGTGATGGGCCTTTTGGAGAAGACAGGCACACGTCCTGAAGATGTTGATCTGCTCATCTGTGCCACAGTGACACCCGACATGCAATTCCCAGCATCGGCCAACATCATCACCAACGAATGTGGGATGACCAACGCCTTCAGCTTCGACCTGAATGCGGCCTGCTCGGGGTTCATCTATGCGCTGACAACAGCCTCGATGTACATCGAATCGGGCCGATACAAGAAAGTTGTGGTGGTAGGTGCCGACAAGATGTCGAGCATCATTGACTACACCGACCGCCAGACCTGCGTGATTTTCGGAGATGCGGCAGGAGCGGTGTTGATGGAGCCCAACGCAGATGGCAACGGACTGATCGACCATATATTGCGTACCGATGGGTCAGGCGTAACACATCTTCACCAGAAAGCTGGTGGGTCCATGCGCCCAGCCTCCCACGAAACCGTGGATGCCCGCGAACACTATGTGTATCAAGAAGGTCAGGCTGTTTTCAAATTTGCGGTGACCAACATGGCCAAGGTTTCGGAAGAGATAATGCTGCGCAATGGCCTCACTGCTGATGACGTGGCCTATCTGGTTCCACATCAGGCCAACAAGCGTATCATTGATGCCACTGCCCATCGCATGGGCTTGGACGATAGCAAGGTGATGCTGAACATTCAACGTTATGGCAACACGACCAATGGCACGATGCCGTTGTGCCTCTTCGAGTGGGAACACCTGCTCAAGAAAGGCGACAACCTTATTCTTAGCGCCTTTGGAGGCGGTTTCACATGGGGTGCGTTGTACCTCAAATGGGCCTACGACCCGAAAGGTTGAGGCATTCTGATTTTTCTACTTTAGCACCCCCAAAAAGGAAAGCAAATGGACATCAAAGAGATACAGGAACTGATAAAGTTTGTAGCCAAATCTGGCGTCAGTGAGGTGGAAATAGAGGCCAAAGGATTCAAACTCACAATCAAGACACCTCCTTTCAAACGGAATGGGAATGGCCCGGATGTGCAGTATGTGCAAACGGTGGAAGCCCCCGTTGCTCCGGTTCAGCAGGTAGTTGCTGCGCCTGTGGCTGCAACCACACCGGTTGCTGCGGCAGCTCCTGCTAAGGTAGAAGCAGCTCCTGCTGGCAACTACGAGGAGATCCATTCTCCCATGATCGGGACATTCTACCGTTCGTCTTCACCAGAAAAACCACCTTTTGTAAGTGTAGGCGATGAGGTGAAAAAAGGTGATGTGATCTGCATCATTGAGGCCATGAAGCTCTTCAACGAGATAGAGGCCGAAGTGAGCGGCAAAGTGGTGAAGGTGCTTGTAGATGACTCTACACCTGTAGAATACGATCAGCCGCTGTTCCTCATAGAACCGCATTGATAATTATCTGATTTGATAATTAGCTGAAGAGGACAATGGGAAAGAATGAGCAGTTCAAATCCATATCACTCCAATAATCTAATTGTTAAGCTGACATTTCAGTTTGCTTTATCTATCATTCAATATTGCGAAAAGCTTGAAGAGGCTCGGAAGTTCGTGATAGCTCGACAATTGCTAAAGAGCGGAACATCCATTGGGGCAAACGTGAAAGAAGCTCAGAATGCAGAAAGCAAAGCCGATTTCATCCATAAAATGAAGATTGCCTCTAAAGAGGCGGATGAGACGGATTATTGGCTCCAACTGTGCGGAATGTCATCAAGCTATCCTCCAATTGATAACCTTCAACAAGATCTGCTAGTTATTTCCAAGGTGCTTAATAAGATCATTTCTAGTTCAAAGAAGCAAAGTGAGGAACCTTAAGCCGTCTGTTAAGCTCCTAGTTCTCCATTCATCAAATTAGCTAATCATCAAATCATCACATTACTTTGTTTAAGAAGATACTGATAGCGAACCGTGGAGAGATCGCCCTGCGCGTCATCCGCACTTGCCGGGAGATGGGCATTCAGACCGTGGCCGTCTATTCTACAGCCGATAAGGAAAGCCTGCACGTTAAGTTTGCGGATGAGGCCGTCTGCATTGGCCCACCGGCCAGTTCGGGCAGCTATCTCAATATCCCGAACATCATTTCAGCAGCCGAGATAACCAATGCCGATGCCATCCATCCGGGCTATGGTTTTCTTTCGGAGAATGCCAATTTCTCGCGCATCTGCAAGGAGCATGGCATCAAGTTCATTGGGGCTTCTCCTGAGATGATAGAGGCCATGGGCGACAAGGCTACGGCCAAGGCCACCATGATAAAGGCAGGTGTACCCACGATTCCAGGTTCAAAAGGATTGTTGAAAGATCTGGAAGATGCACGCAAGACCGCGCTGAAGGTGAAGTATCCAATAATGCTGAAAGCTACTGCCGGAGGCGGAGGCAAAGGCATGCGCGTGGTGAAGAGCGAGGACGAACTGGAAGCCGCTTGGGAAAGTGCTCGCAAGGAGGCCGCTACATCGTTCGGCAACGATGGGATGTATATGGAGAAATTCGTTGAGGATCCGCGCCACATCGAGATACAGATCATTGGCGATCAGTTCGGCAACTACTGCCACCTGAGCGAACGTGACTGCTCTATCCAGCGTAGGCACCAGAAACTGAT
>JBFYQB010000317.1:0-5704 GCA_041302955.1 Flavobacteriales bacterium | reverse complement strand
CTTGAACTCTGCCTTCTGACGGGCGAATTCAAGGAACTTCTGCTCGATGGTGGGAAAATCGGTATCAGAAATCGAACGGCCTGCACCAAGGTCCACATCATAATAGAACCCGCTCTCGATGGCAGGTCCGATGGTCAGTTTGATGCCCGGATACAAATGTTCCAACGTCTGCGCCAGCACGTGGGCCGAAGAGTGCCAGAAGGCGGTCTTGCCCTCCTTGTCGTTCCATGTGAAGAGCGTCAGATTGGCGTTCTCGGTGATCGGTGTGGACGACTCCACGGTCTTGCCGTTCACTTTGGCTGACAATACATTGCGTGCCAGTCCTTCGCTGATGCTCAGGGCCACATCCATCGGAGTGACACCAGAAGCGTATTCGCGCTGCGCCCCATCGGGCAGGGTGATGATGATATTGCTCAAAACGATGTGCTTTTCAATAAGCGCGCAAAGATAGATGGGGCTTTGCGGATTGAAAATGGAAAATGGGGTTGGACGAAACTTGTGTGTTGTCTTGGGCCATGCCATGCCCTGAATGGCGAATCGTACTTTTGCCTGCCCATCAATTACAGCGGGAATCAATATGACAACATTACAATTTGCCAACGGAGACACCATGCCAATCTTCGGGCTGGGCACTTGGAAATCGAAACCGGGAGAGGTGTATGCCGCAGTGCGCGAGGCCATCCGCATCGGATACCGCCACATTGATTGCGCTGCCATCTATATGAATGAGGTGGAAATCGGCAAGGCGTTCCATGATGCTTTCGCTGCTGGCGATGTGAAACGCGAAGACCTGTGGATCACTTCCAAACTATGGAATAACGCACACGCAGAGGCCCAAGTACTGCCCGCGCTACGCAAGACGTTGCAAGACCTTCAGTTGGACTACTTGGATCTCTATCTGGTGCATTGGCCCATTGCATTCAAGTCGGATGTGCTTGGACCAAAAGGTGCGGATGACTTCATTCCACTGACCGAACTGCCGCTGATCGGCACTTGGCGCGGTATGGAATCGGCCCACGCACTGGGACTGACGAAACACATTGGCGTATCCAACTTCAGCGTCAAGAAGTTGAAGGCACTTATCACAGAGGCCAAAGTGAAACCCGAAGTGAATCAGATTGAGCTGCATCCACTGTTGGCGCAGAACGAGATGCTGGATTTCTGCAAGCAGGAAGGCATTCACCTCACAGCCTATTCCCCATTGGGGTCGTATGATCGCAGCGCGGCTTTGAAGGGACCGGATGAACCTAGCCTTTTCGAACATCCTATAATAAAGGACATTGCCGCCAAGAAAGGCGTGAGCGAGGCGCAAGTGCTCATCAAATGGGCCATGCAGCGAGGAACATCTGTAATCCCGAAATCTGTGCATCCAGAACGGTTGAAGCAGAACTTCGATGCGCAGCAATTGACTCTTACAGATGACGATATGCGGATGCTTGCCCACGTGGACCGTCACTTCCGCTTTGTGGATGGCACGTTCTGGGCATTTCCCGGTTCCACCTACACCGTGGCAAATCTCTGGGACGAGTAGTAAAGTCATAATCCGTAAATCATTAGCCATTTTTTCTCACAACCAAATGAAAAAGACCACTCTCCTCCTCGCTCTACTGATCATGAGCAGCGCTCTTCATGCGCAAGACACCATCACCAACAAGAAAGGAAGCGAATACCGTTTTCAGGTCATCGTAAACCATGATGCTACGCCTGTTGAAAGTCAGGACAACACCGGTACATGCTGGAGCTTCTCTGCACTCTCGTATTTCGAGTCGGAGCTTATCCGCAAGGGCAAAGGCAATCACATTCTATCTGAAATGTTCGTGGTGCGCAAGGCGTACGAAGGCAAGGCCGAGAATTTCGTCCGGATGCATGGCCTGAACAATCTTAGCGCAGGCGGTGCCTTCCATGATATTCCTTATGTGATCCGCAGGCACGGAATTGTTCCGCTGTCGGCCTACGCTGGTCGCAATTATGGTGGGGAGAAGCATAATCATGATGAGCTGGATGCGGTAATGAAAGGCGCGGTAACTGCTGTGAAGGAGAATCCACAGGACAAACTGACGCCATCATGGAAGAAGGCCGTTAGTGGCATATTGGACGCCTATTTGGGTGATACACCCGAGAAATTCACCTACGATGGCAAGGAATATACGCCACGCTCGTTTGCCGATTTCCTCGGACTGAACATGGATGACTATGTGTCCATCACGTCCTACACGCATCATCCGTTCTACCAGTCTTTCGTGTTGGAAATTCCAGACAACTGGGCATTTGGTCAGAGCTATAATGTGCCGCTTGACGAGATGATGCAGATCATGGAACACGCACTGCTAAAGGGGCACACCTTTGCTTGGGGTGCCGATGTGACGGAGAATGGATTTGCTTACAAAGAGGGGCTGGCCATTCTGCCTGTGGACGAAAGCACTATCAAGAAGAAAGGAAAGGACGCTCGCAATTTTGACCGGGTGGATGCAGAAAAGCAGAGTTCAGCCTTCGAGACCCCAGTAAAACAACGTTGGGTGACTCAGGAGGAGCGCCAAGCGGCCTTCGACAACTATGAAACGACCGATGACCATGGTATGCACATCACGGGCATGGTGAAAGATCAGAACGGTGACAAGTATTTCCGAGTGAAGAACTCGTGGGGCACCGACCGCAACCAGCTTGACGGCTACTTCTACGCCTCATTGGCCTACGCCCGTCTCAAGACCATGAACATCTACCTGCACAAGGACGCGCTGCCGAAGGACATCCGCAATAGGCTGGGACTTTGAATTGAATTCGAACATGCTCACCCGCCTCCTGATACTTCCCATACGGTTCTATCAAGGAGCGATATCGCCTATGCTGCCGCCCACGTGCCGATATACGCCCACGTGCTCTGCCTATGCGATTGAGGCACTTCAGGTTTGGGGGCCACTAAAAGGAAGTTGGTTGGCTGCAAAGCGCATTGCAAGCTGCCACCCATGGGGCGGACACGGGCATGACGCTGTGCCCAAGCGGAATGATTCGAAGTGATTTAGCAGCAGGCTTTAGCCCAGATCGTGCATCACCAGCATAGGCACCTTCACATGCAAGGCCAGCTTGCGGGTCACGCTACGATGGAAGATGGCATCGAAGAAATTGTTGCGTCTAGGAACGGTGACCAACATATCGATGGCATTGTTGACAACATGCTGCTCGATGGCCAATGCCTTGTCTTTGTTGGTCAGAAAAGCATAGTCGTGTTCAATATCCACTAGTAGATGCTCGAGGCGAATGCCAGCTATGGCCTCCTCCACATTGATAGTATGACCTTCGTCCAACACATGAAGCAAATGCAACTTGGCCTTGCTTCTTCTTGCGATCTCGAGCATCGGAGCAGCAATTTCAGTGCTACTGACACCTTTATTGTCTGTGGCAAAGAGTATGTTCTTTGGGATGCTGACCTCTGCATTCTCTGGTACAGCAATCACCGGGCAGGAAGCATTGGCAATCACATCGGCAGCATTACTGCCAATAACCGCACCGACAAGTCCAGTTGCTCCCTTTGTCCCCATGACAATGAGGTCGGCTTTTCGATAGGAAGCCAACTCGTCCAAGCATTGGCCTAAGCCTCCCAACATGGACTTGAACTCGAAAGTAAATGGCTCGTGAATGTATTTACTAACAAGTTCCAGAGTGTTGCGCTTCAGATTCTCTTCAATATCTTCGGTGCTGATCGCATCATATGCCACAGGAACCTCTTCGCCAAATGCTGCGAGATCAAGGCTTTGAAAGATGATGAATGTAGTTGGCTGTCCAGAATGCAATGCCATCGCATAGCGCATAGCATGTTCGGCATTCTTGCTTCCGTCTGTAGGCAGTATGAGGGTTTTCATATGAGGTGGTTCTATCAATGAGCAGGGTCACTCGGCAGCACAAGCAATGGCAGCTCTGAACGCTGAATCATCTCTTTGGTGTTGCTCATGCCGAACAAGTTTGCAAAAAGGTCTTTCTTTCTGCGAACCATGGCGATCATTCCTGCTTCATGCTTCACAGCGAAAGTAGCTATCGCTTCGCCAACATTCTGTCCTTCTTCAAAATGATAGGAATGGGGCACACCATCAAATGTATTGATAGGCAAGCGGTCTGAATGGCCTGCAAGCACCTTGTCAGGTTCATTGACCACATTGAGTATAAGCACCTTTGCATTGCTTCGGTCAGCGATGTAATGCAGCACATCAGGACAATGGTCACTTTGCAGCGTAACATCATCTGAAGCGAACACGATGTTCTCTGGCTCCTTTAAAGACACTTTATCGGGCACAGCAAGAACGGGACAAGAAACACTCTGAATCACATTGGAGGCAACGCTGCCTACAAGTATTCCCTTAAGGCCAGAAGCACCTTTTGTACCCATCACTACAAGGTCGAACCCTTGCTTGTCCACTAATTTTCTCAAGACCACGTCTGGCTGCCCCATTTCCGCCAGCACACTTACAGCGTTGAGCAGATAAGGAAACTCATCCTCGAGCCGCACCAGCTCCTCGTTGAGCAACTGCTCAGAGTCGCGTTGCAGAATATCGGCAAGTGATATCAGCATGGTGCTACCTGAATGAGGCAACTGATAGGCGTTGACAAGCGTGTAACTGGCAGATCCACCAAAAAGCGACAAAGCATACCGCGCGGCATGATGCGCGTTGTCTGAAAAATCGGTCGGGATTAGAATCTTTTTCATGTGTAGGAATTAGGAATTCAAAAAAACACGGGATCAAGAGCTGTTTTTCTGATGGCCGTCAACAAGTGAACTGATTTTGGTCAGTTCTGTGAATAATACAAATTGACCTAATGTCCGTTGATAGATGGTTGCCCAATAACGAGCCACTACCTTTGACTTCCTTTTTTTTCCAAACCTGTGGCCTGACCTACAAACTACACTCAATGACAGCTAGCTCCACTCGATTTCTTCTTTTCTCTTTGCTCATGTTGCCGACTGTTCTTGTTGGACAAGAGCGCGAATGCGGCTCAACAGAGGTGAACAATCTGATGTTGATGCAGCCTGAGAAAGCCGCATTGGCCGAGCAATTGAACCGAGATGCCACGGATTATACCTCGGCATATTATGGGCAACAGCGGAGCGTTGTAAGGGTGATACCCATCGTTTTTCATATCATTCACAATGATGGCACCGAGAACATCTCCAAGGAACAGATATTGGATGCTGTTCGCATAATCAACGAAGATTTCAGAGGTCAGAACAGCGACCTGTCAATGATAATCGAGGAATTTGCAGGTATAACTGCCGATTCTGAGATCGAGTTCCGTTTGGCAAAGAAGGACCCCAATGGTAACTGCACGGATGGGATAACCCGCACAAAATCGGCACTCACCTTCAGTGCAGGCGAGAATGTGAAGGACCTTATAAGTTGGAACACGGCCCGCTACCTCAATGTGTGGGTTGTGGACAACATTGAGAGCGGAGCTGGTGGATATGCCTACTATCCCGGCAATGCACCCAGCCAGGCCAATGAAGGCATTGTGGTGCGCCACTCGCAATGTGGAAGCATCGGCACCAGTGGTGGCAGCAATTTCTCGGCTCGCACATTGAGCCACGAGATAGGCCATTATCTCAACCTGAAACACGTTTGGGGCGACAGCAATGACAACGCCCAACCGGAGAACTGCAATGACGATGATAACGTGGGCGACACACCGAACACCATAGGATCTGAGCAGACCTGCGACC
>JBFYQB010000316.1:0-4346 GCA_041302955.1 Flavobacteriales bacterium | reverse complement strand
TCTGAAAGGTTCAAAGGCACACATCTATGTGTTCTGGCACGAGAACCTGCCGATGTATTTCCATACGCATCTGCGCATCAGCGAACCTCAGGTTTGGATGCAGCATCCGGCCCTGTTCATGACACCCGTGCATGCCATGATCCAATTGATGGGTGTGCGCAACCTCGCATTCGGCTCTACTGGCAATGATGGCAAGCAGGCGCTTCGCGAGGTGATAGCCAAACTGGGCGAAGGATGCAGCACCGTGATAACGCCCGATGGCCCACGCGGCCCTGTAAAGCAACTGAAGGCAGGAGCACTGATAATGGCGGCCGAAAGTGGGCTGCCCATCATTCCGATGACCTTCCATAGTTCGGCACATTGGGTAATGCCCACATGGGACCGGAAGCTTTGGCCCAAGCCATTCTCGCGTATCATCATCACGTATCATGCTCCGATACACGCGACATCGGCAAGCGATATGGAAGCATGGGAAATGCTCACAGCGGCATTGAACAGATGATGCACGATGAATGCTGAGCGGTATAAAACCTTCTGTCACTTCTGCCGTTGAACGCACGATCGATGGATGACCGATCTTATCGGACAGATCGACCAAACCGACCTACGACAACTGACATGAGTGTGCTCAAGCAGTTCTGGAATCATCCCACCGTGCAGCGGGTCGCTTACTTTTTTCCCTTTCAGCTCTTTCTGCTGCATCTGAAGCAGAATCATCTGTTACTCCTGTTCTGGATATTGCTTTCCGGATTCATCACCGGTGCCATGGGCCAGACCTATGGCGTGCCCTACCTGTTTCTTGACCCTGAATACATGGGCCGAGTGGATTTCTGGTCGTTCCTGCTTTTGGGATTTGCGGTGGGCGGATTCATCATGGCCTACCACATTGCCAGCTACACGCTGAATGCCGCCAAGTTCCCATTCCTGGCCACACTCCACAGGCCGTTCTTCAAATACTCGTTCAACAACTCCATCATTCCGACCATTTTCGTTGGCATCTACATCTACAGCATCGTGCAGTTTCAATACCGCAACGAGCTCTTCATGCTGGAGAACAAGTTGAAAGTAGGGGAGCAGCTGACGTGGGACATTGCAGGGTTCTTGGCCGGCATCCTCGCCTTTATGGTGCCCGGTTACCTGTATTTCATTGCATTGAGCAGAAACATCTTCCTGATATTCGGAATAACCGACTCGGAGGGAGGAATAACCAACAGCACCGGCCGCACCACTGTGAAACGCCTGTTGCGTAAGAATCTGCAGTGGCGCAATCTGCGCACTGGTCCCGAGAATGAACATACGTGGAAGGTGGTCACCTATATGGACCATCCGTTCAGTGTGGCGCTTTCGCGCGATACCGAGCATTATGATTCGGAGATGATAAACAAGGTGTTTCAGCAGAATCACCTTGTTGCAGCCGTATTTGAGCTGGTGGTGCTGGCATCGTTCTTCATGGTGGGTGCCTATCGTGAGATACCGCAGTTGAGCATCCCATCCGGAGCGGTCATATTCCTCACATGCACCGTTGCACTCATGGCCGCCAGTGCGGTGCATACTGCCTTGGGAGGATGGAGTGCTGTGGCACTCATTGGTGGCATCATCGTAGCTCAGGCAATGGTGGCCAATGATGTGCTGCACTACCAGAGCAGAGCTTATGGTATGGATTACGATACGGCAAGAGCCGTATATCATCTGGACAGCCTAAAACAGTATGACCAGAGTTTCAAGCTCTACGAGCAGGACCTGGCGCATCACTTCCTGATATTGAACAAATGGAAGGAACGCAATACGATACGCAAGTCTGACAAGCCCAAGCTGGTGCTGATAAGTGTTACCGGTGGTGGTTCGCGTTCGGCCATGTGGGTGTTCAAGGCCATGCAGGTTGCCGACAGTCTTTCGCAGGGGAAACTGCTGCGACAGACCCATCTTATCACGGGGGCTTCGGGTGGAATGCTAGGCATAGGTTATCTGCGCGAACTGTATCTGCGCGCTCAGACCGATACATCCATCCATATCCATGACGAGCGCTATGCAGAGAAGATAGGCGCAGACCTGCTGAACCCGATCGCTGTGTCCATAGCGGTAAACGACTGGTTCGTCCGCTTTCAGCGATTCAGGGATGGTGAGTTCATCTATTCCAAAGACCGTGGCTATGCTTTGGAACGTCAACTGATCATCAATACGGACAGTGTGATCGACAAGCGTCTTGGTGACTATGCGCTGCCCGAGGCCGAGTCGAAGATACCGATGATGATATTCACTCCGAGCATCATCAATGATGGACGAACGCTTTACATCTCGCCCCAACCGGTGTCGCATCTCACCTTCAATCATCCCAGTGTGTTGAAGGGACAGTCGTTGCAGACAGGGGTGGAGTTCAGACGTTTTTTCAAGGCCCAACAGCCCGACAATGTCTGGTTCACATCCGTATTGCGGATGAATGCCTCATTTCCTTACATCTGCCCATCGGTAACGCTGCCCAGCGAGCCAGAAATGGAGGTGATGGACGCGGGATTTCATGACTCTTACGGCACATCAACGGCCTTGCGCCATCTATTTGCCATTCGCAAATGGGTGGAGGCCAATACGAGCGGGGTGATACTGGTGCAGATCCGCGATAGTCAGAAGATAGAGCCTGTGGGCGACAACCCGCCACGGTCATTGATGAGCATGTTGATGAACCCCTTGGGCCACATCTACGACAACCTGTTCTTCATGCAGGATTACACCAACGATGACCTAACAGTACATGCGCAGGAATGGCTGAATGCCGATCTGGAAGTTGTGGACCTGGAGCTCCTTCGTTCATCAGAAGATATGATCTCATTAAGCTGGCATCTCACTGGCCGCGAGAAGCACCTGATCAAGCGGTCTGCCTACCATCCAAAGAACCGCAAGGCCATGGACCGCATTGTGGAGTTGCTTGGTAAGTAGAGATCAGTAGGCCAACAGTTCCTTCACCTGCCCTGCGAATCGGTCCTTTGGCAGGAAGTTCCATTCCAATTCTGAAACAAAAGGAATAGGCGTTTCCAAACTAGCCGAGCGCATCACTGGGGCATCCAAGTAATGGAAGGCATTTTCGGTGATGAAGGCAGAGAGTTCAGCACCAATGCCACCTACAAGTGTGTCCTCATGCAGAATGATGACGCGGCCGGTCTTCTTCGCAGTGGCGAGCACAGCCTCGCGGTCAAACGGCAGCAGCGTGCGCAGGTCCAACAGATCGGCAGAGATATCCGAGTTGGCATCCAGATAGGCCATGGCCCAATGCACCCCGACACCATACGTGATGATGCTCAGTTGCGAACCCTCGCGCACCAGACGGGCTTTTCCTATTTCTATGGTGTAGTATCCTTCGGGCACTTCTTCCTTCACACTTCTGTAGAGCGATTTCTGCTCGAAGAATATCACTGGGTTCGGGTCTTCGAACGAACTCAGCAAAAGCCCTTTGGCATCAGCTGGAAAGGCGGGATAGACCACTTTGAGCCCCGGTGTGTGGAAGAACCACGCCTCGTTGCTCTGCGAATGGAATGGCCCCGCGGCCACGCCTGCACCAGCGGGCATCCGTACTACCACATCGGCATGCTGTCCCCAGCGCCAATGCGACTTGGCAAGGTTGTTCACGATCTGGTTGAATCCGCAGGTCACGAAATCCGCGAACTGCATCTCTACCATGCTCTTTCTTCCAGCAATGGAAAGTCCAAGCGCAGTGCCCACAATGGCCGATTCGCATAGCGGGGTGTTGCGCACACGGTCCTTACCGAATGCTTCCACAAAACCCTCCGTTACCTTGAACACGCCACCATATTCGGCAATGTCCTGCCCCATCAGCACAAGGTCGGGATGACGCTGCATGGCCTCGCGCATTCCGTCAGATATGGCATCCACCAATCGCATCTCTTTTGTGGATGATGAAGCAGCTGTTGGAACATGCGTATGCGCACGATACACATCCGCCAGTTCAACAGCCGTGGAAGGAGCGATCTTCTCTTCGGCATACGCCAACTCAAGTCCATGCTCGATCTTCCCTTTTATCTCGGCACGTATCGCCTTCACTTCCTCTTCCGAAACGATGCCATGCTCCAGCAGATACCGCTCGAAGTTCTCTACAGGGTCTTTCTTCGCCCATTCCGCAAACAGCTCGTCTGGAACATATTTGGTGCCCGATGCCTCTTCGTGACCACGCATCCGGAAGGTCATACACTCCAATAGCACTGGGCGCGGGTCTTTCCGCATCTGCTCGGCAATGCGTTTCACCGCGGCATACACTTCCACAATGTTGTTGCCGTCCACCTGCACGCCTTCCATCCCAAAGCCAATGGCCTTGTCGATGAACTGCTTGCAGCGGAACT
>JBFYQB010000315.1:0-15831 GCA_041302955.1 Flavobacteriales bacterium | reverse complement strand
GAGGTTCGCGTGGATTGCCATGCTCATCCTCTGGCTCCTCAATTGGTTGACTCGTACTCTTCACTAGTTGAGGAAGTACTTCTTTCAGTTCTTGTGCAATGAAACCGAAACGCGTTCCTTCTTGAAGATTCATCAATGGGAATTCATCAGTACGGTATTCGTAGGAACGAACACGCAACTTGGAAATGAGTCCGCGTGCATCCTCAAGATCAGTAATGTTACGTTTCAGCTTCGCATCCGAACCCTGATATGTACCTGTGCTGTAGGTACTGCCAGAGAAGTATCCTGCCCAATTTGTTGATGCGCCTGAGGCAAGCCCATATACCCCATAATTGATTGTCACATCATTTCCTGTGGCTGATGCATAAAGACCATAATGATTGGCCGCTGCGCCTGTATTGGAGAAATACCCGCCATATGAGGAAAGGGAGTACAAACCAGATGTTGCTGCCCCTCTTACTGCATTGTATGCCCCTACTGAATAAAGACCATATCCATAACCAGGATTGGCCTGTGAGACCACGTCAATACCTCTGACATGAGTATTTCCGGTGTGGGCCACTTCTACTCGGACAACATTGGTAGAAAGTGAGGACCCGATAACCTGTAACCTGTTCGTTGGGGTTGCAGTGCCAATGCCGGTGTTCCCGTTTTTTAGGATAGTGAGAGCATTGGATCGGTTCGAAACGCTGGAACCGTTTCCAATGGCAAAAAGGCGGTCAGTGGAGGTGAATGCAGTAGCATTACCAGAACCCGCGACTGCGTTTATCCCAAGCACGGTCTCCCCGAAGCTCTGGGCAGTGTTTGAAAATCCAAGGGCTGTGGATTGCGCCCCGGACGCGATGTTATTGCTGCCCATGGCAACACTTCTCGATCCTGACGCAGCATTGTAGTAACCGAATGCCGAAGAGGAGGCTCCGGATGCAGCATTGTTGTCTCCTACGCTTACCGAATAGTCACCACTCGCAGTGGTCCCACTTCCAAATGAGGTTGAACCATATCCAGAGGCTGTGGTGGAAAGACCACCTGCCATAGCCCCCATTCCCGAGGCATTGGTGTAGTAGCCCAACGCGGTTGCAAAAGAGCTGCCGCTCACTGTATTGAGACCTGCTGCAAAGGAGTAACTGTTATTGGCCTCAGTTCCTGAACCGAATGCCATGGAACAGTAGCCGGTGGCGCGGGTCTCAAATCCGGATGCATACGAATATTGGCCAACAGCCAAAGTATTCCATCCGAAGGCTGTCGAGCCTCTTCCGGTGTTCTCCGGTGACCAAGTGTTCTGGTCGTCATATCCCGCCCGGAAAGAAGCCAACGATGGTATATAGTTCATCCGTGTGGCATTTTTGGGATTGCCATCAAACTCCAGTCCTTCCGAGCCGAAAAGGAAAGGAGCATTTTCATCAGCGGTGCTTCTTATGGCGGATACTTCCTCAAACGATGTTTCCTGCTCCCCGTCCAATATGACTGGAACTGTAAGATTCTGGAAATCCCAACCGCCCACAATCCCCACCTCTGCGGGGTTCACCCAGGAAGCATCGCCATTGTCGCTGCTCATCAGCAATCTGCCTTGAGCCGCACCGTCCAAGATGCGGACCTTATCGGTGATAAGCCCATTCTCCACCTCCACGCCACGTCCACCGGTGAATTTGGCGCTGCGCACATTGTATTCCTGTGCCATAGGGCCCGTCAGATTGATCGTGAACGCTGCGAGCATCGCATTGCCAGCAGCATCCATGCCATTGGACTCTATGGACAGCTTGCCAGTTGGTTCGGTGGTGCCGATGCCTAACATCTTATCTGGATCTGTCATGAACATCCTGCCCTGCATATAGCTGCCACCGGTTGAAGACTGTATCGAAACACTGTCCTGCCCCCAGCCTATCTGCTCGGCCATGCCAGGGCATTCGGCTATCACTTCACATACATCGCCCCACGCTGTTCCAGATGCTGTGGAGAATAGCACATTGCCGTTGAGGCCTGCTGAGTTGTTGCTGTCATAGTATGCCCCTGACACTTTGATGTTGCCTGTCACATCAAGTTTCTGAGAAGGCGAAAGCGACCCGATACCCACGTTGGTGCCCGTATTTATCAACGTGCTGCTGGCTGCCCATGATGCCCCATTGTAACGCAAGGTCTGATTACTGGTACCATCGATCAAAGGACCTGTAGCTCCGGTGGGCCCGGTAAGACCAGCAGTTCCCGCAGGACCTGCTGCCCCAGTTGGGCCAACACTACCAGCAGGGCCAGTAGCGCCAGTAGCGCCAGTAGGCCCTGTTGAGCCTATGCCGCCAGCTGCGGCCTGCCATGATGCCTTACCGTTCGCATCGCTGGTAAGCACTTTGCCAGCACCTTGCGTACCATCGGCAATGATGAGGTCACCCACCACATGCAGTTTGGCCGTGGGTGCCGATGTACCTATGCCCACATTGGCATTGTTGCCAAGGATGACGCTGTTGCTGGCCGTCACGTTTGCATTGGCCCCGATGGCCGTGGCGTTGGTAAGGGTAGGTGATCCACCTGAGTTGGCTCCCAGATAGGTATTGCTGTTACCAGTGGTGTTGGTCGTACCTGCACTGCGACCTACGAATGTGTTCAAACTTCCTGATGAAGCGTAACCCGCATCGCGACCAACAACCACGCTGTTGCTACCAGCACCATTGTTATACCCTGCATTTGCTCCCAAAAGCACATTTCCCTCTCCTGCCACTGTGGCAAAGCCAGCACGCATTCCGAGCATGAGGTTCTGTCCGCCAGTAGTATTGTTATATCCCGCCTGGTGCCCAAAGAAGGTATTCAATGTGCCTGTGGTGGTATTATGACCTGCATAGTAACCGATGAAACTATTATTGGCGGCCTGATTGTTGAATCCGGCACGAACCCCGATCATCAGGTTGTTGGCAGTAGTTGCATTGCTGAAACCTGCCCATGGACCTATAGCTATATTATCAACACCTGAAGTGTTGTTGTTACCAGTGAAATAGCCGATAAAAGTGTTGCGCTCACCAGTGGTATTGGCAAATCCTGCGCGAAGCCCGATAAAGTTGTTGAACGATCCGGTGGTCGTGGTAAAACCTGCCTGATAGCCTATCATATTGTTGCGTGACCCCGAGGTCATATTCCTACCTGCCTGATAACCGACAACGGCATTGAGTTCTCCATCGGTGAGCTGGCTGCCTGCCTCAAAACCGATGAAGGCATTTCTCCTACCTGTGGTTATCGAATTGCCAGCAAGTTGCCCAATGGCGACATTCTCAAGGCCATTGGCATGCAGCGCGTTGCCTCCCCCTATCGTTATCCGATTGCCAACACTCAGATTGATGCCTCCATTGACATCCAACTTGAAGGCCGGACTCGGATTGCCTATGCCAACGTTGGTGCCGTTGTCAGTAATGGCCTGGCCGTGAGCGGTATGAACACATAGGAGCGTAAATGCAGCGCCAAGAAGGAAAAAGTGCCTCATGATGAAGGTATTGATTATCGTTGGATCCCAATTTTGGGCATACAAATCTAAACGAAGTAGTGCATGGTCGGGTTGCGTTGGCAAATGCGACCTTTGACCTCCAAGAGCCATACTCATGGGGCTGACCAACATACAGCGCGACATACGCAGACTTCACAGGAAACTGGAGGAGGCCACGCAGCAGGCGGACATCATTGCGCTGTGCGTGGCACTTGCCGCTGCATACCGCGCTCTGGGCAGTCAGGAGGACGAGGTGGAATGGTTGTCCAAGGCACACAAGCTGCTGAAACGGCAGAAGAAGGCCTCTGCAACCCGCTACGAGGTCAATTTCAGGCTGTTTGAACTGCGCAGACTGTTCGGTGCCGAATCGCTCGCATCGCTTGGCAAGGCGATGCACCATATAGAGCAGGCCTTGGCCGATGCCGCTGCGCTGAAAGATGCAGTGCGCACGGCCAATGCCATGCATCAGAAGGCTTTTCTGCTCATTGCCATGGACTCGTTGGACCCTGCCAACATGGACCGCGCCACAGACATCCTCAACCAGTTGCTGACGATGGGCGAGCAGACCGGCCACCGGCCCGAGATGCGCCATCTCATCTATGCCAACCTGGGCATCATAGCCGGCAAGCGCGGACAGGCACAGCGGTCTAAGGAGATGTTCGAACGTTCGTTGGCCCATCTGCCCGATGACGAATCGCCCGAGCGCAGGTCGAGCATCATCAAGAGCCTGGCCAAGGCCGCCTATTTTCTGGACAACGATGCCGCAGCCGCGCGCAAGCTGTATGAACAGGCGTTGTCCATCGGCTCGTTCCATTTCTCGGAGTTTGCCACTCTGAGCGGCCTGGAGGACCTGTGCGCAGAGATGGGCGACCACAAGGCCGCATACCGCTATCTGCGCCAGCGCATGGAACTGGAGCATACATGGAACCAACAGAAGGCCGAGACCCGCATAGCCGCCATGCAGGTGAAGACCGAGCTGCTGGATGCCAAACGCAAACGCGAGATATTCGAGCTGGAGAACATCAAACTGGTAGCGGCCAACAACCAGATAGCCGAACAGCGCAACATACTGGCCGAGAAGAACCAGCACATCAACGAAAGCATCTCCTATGCCCGCAGGTTGCAGGAGGCCATACTGCCCTCTGCCGACTTCATGCGCAGCATGCTGCCCGAGCATTTCATGCTCTATCTGCCCAAGGATGTGGTGGCCGGTGATTTCTTCTGGGCCATGGCCACCGATGACCATGCCTACATGGCCATTGCCGACTGCACCGGCCATGGGGTGCCGGGCGCCATGGTGAGCATGATATGCCACAATGCCCTGACGCAGACCCTGCAGCAGGGCGCCACCACCACCAATGGCATTCTGGACGGCACCCGCAACCTTATCAAAGAGGCCTTTGGCAATTCGGGGATGAATGTGATGGACGGTATGGACATCGCACTCATCCGTATAAGCAAGGATTTCGCACATGTGCAATTCTCCGGGGCCCACAACCCGCTATGGCTTTTCAGGGGCGATGAGCATATCGTGTTCAAAGGCGACAGGCAGCCGGTGGGCAACTGGGTGATGGAGAAGCCCTTTGGCTGCGAAGAGGCCCAACTGCTGCCGGGCGATATGCTCTACCTCTTCAGCGATGGATTTGCCGACCAGTTCGGAGGGCCCAACAACACCAAATACCGCAGCAAGGGGCTGGCCGAGCTGCTGCGCTCTGTAAGCCATCTTGCCATGCCCGCCCAATACGAGGCCGTGGCCTATGCCTTCTTTGACTGGATGGGCAACTACGAGCAGATGGACGATGTATCGCTCATGGGCATACGGGTGCTGTAGCACACAGCCTTGCCCTCTATGCCGCACCACTGGCCTGAGGCTTCGGAATGCCTGCAGCAAACAAAGAGGCTGCAACATCATACATGAAAGGGCACTACCAGCCAGACTTACGGGAGAAGCGCCTTGCATGAAACACTGCCGGCAGAGAAGTTGATGCATGCGAAAGGCATGCGGATATCCGCTCAGGCCACCCCGCACTGCACCGGCCCGCTCCACGGCCCGCTCAGTTTCAGGTTGCGGGCATTGACCCACCTGAAAAAGGCATGGATGCGCTTGCCGCTGTGGCCTTCGCCCAGGTCGAGGGTAAAGATGGCGCGGGTGCTGATGGTGGATTCCGGGCATTCCTTGGCCGAGATCGGTGGGTCGGGCCAGAGCAGCGAACCGTTGGCATCCAACCCGGTGGGCACCACGAGTTGATAACGCATCTCCAAGTGGTCGCAAAGTTTTTACCGAAAAAACCAATTATCAAAGCAGTACCATGCGCTTGCTGTCCACCACCTTGCCGTCCACAGTAAGGGTATAGATGTAGGTGCCGGCTGCAAATGCACCACCGCTTATAAGCACTTGGCCAAAGCCCTGGCCACCGCTCAGGTCGAACTGTTTCATCTGCACACCGCTCAGATCGGTGATGATGATGCTGGCAGTGCGCATGTCCCTGGGCAGATAATACTTGATGGTGGTGTTCTCGTGGAAAGGGTTGGGGATGTTCTGCTCCAATTTCGGTGCATCGGCCACACTGGTCACTGGACGCTGGTCGCTGGTCAATGAAGAATGTTCAAAGCAGCACTGCTGCAGGTCGGTGTCAAAGCGATTCTGATTGTTCAGGATCTCACGCATCATGGCTTTGAGCTCTGCGATCTCCAGGTCCTTCTGGGTCAATCGGCTTTCGAGTTGGGCAATACGTGCGGTGTCCATGGCGGCAGTGCGGGTGTCCAGTTCCTTCACTGCGTTGATCAACATATAATCCAAAGCACTCGGGTCGAAGGTGAGGTATGGAGTGCCCGGATCGATGACCGTCTCGGTTCCGTCCTCATGCTCCTGTATGCGTTGTCCGAACGGAAGTTCCTGCACCATATAGGGAGCCACCTGCTGCATCTCTTGTGCAAGCACACCTACAAATCGCCTTTCGTCTGCAAGGCCGGGCCACACCTCGTTGTAACGGTACCATACAGGCCGTACCTTCTTCAGTTGCTCAAGACCATCGGTGTAGTTCTGAACATCGGTCTTCAGCCGCTTGTCTGAAATTGCTGTCCAAGAGCCACCACCTGTTTTGAAAGCCGAACCGACCACTTCCAGATCATCTTCTATCCAAAGGTCTTCATCACCACCGACACCTGTGGGGCTAGGCGTAACAGCATCACCGATCACATTGATAAAAGGGTCTACCGAACCACCCATGTTGATGCGACCGTTGGTAGCAGAACCTTCAAATGCAGTAGCAAACACATCACCATTGACGCGCAGTTTGTGGGTCATGCTTGAGGTGCCTATGCCCACATTCGTTCCATCACTCTGAATAGCGCTGTTGGCCACCCAATTTGTGCCATTGTGGCGCATGGTCTGGTTCAGCGATCCCGATACCACGCCAGTAAGTAACTGCCAGGTAGCAAGACCATTGGCATCACTCATCAGAATTTTATTAGCTCCAGGACTTCCACCTGTGATCTTCACCTGTCCGGCCACTTCAAGCTTGGCAGTGGGTGTAGAAGAACCGATGCCGGTATTACCGTTCTTAAGGACAACCAATGCATCTGACCTGGATCCACTTGAACTGCCGTTACCTACCACTAGTAATCTGTCTGCACCGTTAAACCCGGAAGCAGAGAGAGGTGAGTAGTCTGTATTGTTAAGGCCGAGGACCACCTCCGCATTAGACCGTGCACGGAGTTGAATGCCAAATGCCATGCTTCCGGTTCCCGATGTTGTATTTCCATTTCCAAGAGTCCCTGACAAAGCCCCTGAAGCAGTGTTGATGAAGCCTGCGGCAAAAGAAGAATTACCTGAAGCCGTATTATTACTGCCCATTGCCACTGCATTATCATTAGAAGCCGTGCAATCATCACCAATGGCTACAGACCAAAAGCCACTGGCAAGACTGCTTCGCCCCATAGCAACTGACCAGTCTGCCGTTGCTTGATTTCCGTCTCCTGCCGCGAAGGAGTAGAAGCCTGATGCTTCCGTGTTGTTTCCCATGGCTACTGAACCCTCATTGATTTTTGCATCGTCCCAACGGTCAGAGCTCACAACACCCGCTCTGAACGCAGCTTTCTTAGGATACCACATCATCCTAACGCCAGCCCCGGTAGCCGGTATGCCTCCTGTCCCAGATGTTCCTGTGGCAACGAGACCGTCCACGCCCGAAACGTGAAGATTCGCATTCGGGGTTGTCGTGCCGATACCCACGTTTCCGTTCGCATCAAATCGCATCCGCTCGGCACCACTGTTGAATATCCTGAAGGTGTTGCCCACGCGCTCGTTGCCCATTTCAACATGGCCAAGGTTGTCGCGCACAAAGAATTCATCGGCATTGGCCGAACTGTTTGTGCCACGGAAGAATACGGTATTGTCCGATCCACGAACGTGAAGCTTTGCAGTTGGCGCACTGACATTAACGCCCACATTCCCAGCACTTGTCACCCTCACCGTCTGCCCACCGGACACATTGAGGTCCATACCTCCTGGGCTGCCGCCCGACACCGTATTGCTGCTGCCATAAATGGCAATAGCTCCCCCATTGGCAGCGCTTCCAGTATTTGGCCCGATGAACATGTAATCTGTAGTGCCCTTGTAGGTCAGACCAGCGTTGTCACTACCAAATCCATTGGTGAATAGCGCCTTGCCTTTCACTTCCAGCTTCTCAGTTGGTGTGGAAGTTCCTATACCCACATTCCCGTTCAGTTCGATCACACCCGAACTGACCAAGGCCGTAGTAGTGCCATCAAACTTGGCAAGGAAATGCTCCGTGCCGATAGCATTGATTGGGGGGCCCGTTGGGCCAACTGGTCCCTCAGGACCAATCGGACCTATCGGGCCAGTAGCACCAGTGAGTCCCTGAATGCCCTGTATTCCCTGAATCCCTTGCGGACCTGTTTCTCCTACGTTTCCTGTGGGGCCTGTAGGTCCAGTGGCTCCGGTCAAACCTTGTATTCCTTGCAGACCTGTTGTTCCTGTAGGCCCAATAGGACCTTGCGGACCTGCTGGACCAACCACTCCACCCTGCGTGTTCTGAGCTTGAGTCGTAATCTCGCCCGTCACTGGGTCGATGATCATTGCATTTTGGCAGAAGCGCGAATAGGTGTTCAGGCTACTTCCGTCCACATCAGCAGTGTAGATGTAGTCGTTTGTAACATCGATGGCTATGTTTCCTGCAGCAGCATTGGTCTGAAGGAGAGAAAGTGTGGTCGGGTCAGAAATATCATAAACACCGATGGTTCCGCTGCTTCTGTTAACGATATAGGCTCTGTTTCCAACGATGCTCAGACCACGTGGCTCACTGCCAGTAAATATGGTATTCAGCAATACAGGTGCGGCCGGATTGCTAATCCCAATGGACGAGAAATGATTGTTGGTGATAGAAATCAGGTAGAGATGAGAACCAGAAGCTTTGAGAACCAACGGACCTTGTGAAGTTGCAAGATTGGTCACAAAAGTGGGAGAAGCTGGATTCGAAACATTGAATACACCAATGGTATTGCTGTTGAAGCTGGTAACATAGGCATGACCAGATGCGATGGCAACGCTGGTCGGACCGCTCCCAACTGCCAGAGTTGTCAGCAGCGCAGGGGATGCCGGGTTTGAAATGTTGAATATGGAAACCGTGTGAGAACCAAGGTTCGGTACATAGGCCACTGTGCCAGAAATAGTAACACCTCGTGGTGAAGAGCCAGTGGCAATAGTTGCAAGCAGCGGCATTGCTGGCAGAGAAGAGATATCGAATACCATCAAATTGCTGCTGTTCTGATTTGCAACAAAAAGGTGGCTTCCAGATGCGGTAACGCCTACCGGAGTTGTTCCTGTTGCAATCGTGGCCACCAAGGCTGGGGAAGTGGGGTTGGCAAGACTGAATGCGGAAATAGTATTGCCAACGCTGTTAAGCACAAAGGCATGACCGTTTGCAATAGTAAGCGCAAAGGGATTAGCGCCAGTGGTGACAGAAGAAAGCTCATCCACGCAGGCTTCATTCTGCTCAGGCAAATACGAGTCGCCAAAGATGGACTGGGCTGTTATTTCTGCCCACGTTGCATTTCCATCCGCATCAGAAGTAAGTAGTTTGGATGCGCCTTCTGTGCCATCAGCCAATTTGAACGTGCCAGACACGTCCAATTTTGCTGTTGGCGAAGTAGTGCCAACGCCTAAGTTCGTTCCATCATTGAAAAGGGTGCTGCTCGCCTCCCATTCGGTTCCGTTGTTTCGGAGGGTCTGGCCAGATGTCCCCGCAACCAATGGACCTGTCGGTCCAATAGGACCAATAGCACCATCAGCTCCTGCTGGTCCAGCAGGCCCTGTGGGGCCAGTGGTTCCAAGTGGAGGATTATCAACCGTGAATACCCCGAATGGCATCTGGGCCAAAGTGAGGCCGCTCCAATTGGCATTGCCTTCTGCATCACTGACCAGTATACTCCCTGCCGATCCTGAACCTGCAGTAACCTTGATCCGGTTGACCGTCAACGTGTCGGCCACCTGGAGGTCGTCTTGAATAAACACATCTCCTTCAGCCTCGATGCGCATTCTCTGCTGATTATTAGTAAAGAAAACAAGGCTATTATTCTCTTTCAGATTGATCTGTGCCGACTTGTCGGGAAGCACTCCGATTTCCAGACCATCATTGGAGGAACTACCAACCGTGGCCCCTGAAGTGATCTTTACAAAAGAACCATTCACATCAGCGCTGTTCACTTGAAATGTTCGGAAAGGGTTGGATATCCCAAGCCCCAAGTTGCCGTTGCCAGGATCGTTAAGGATGCCATCGACCAATGTGGTACCATTCCATACAGGCACTCTGCGATTGGTGGAGGAACTCACCTGCGGATCTGTTTCCGGAGTAACGATGGTAGTAGGATTCACCCAAGTTGCATTGCCAGAAGCATCACTGCGCAGTAGGAAGCCATTGCCCGCACCATTGGTCATCTGAAGGTCTGTTGTCACTGTCTTACCAACCACTTCCAGCCGTCCATTGGGTGCCGTGGTACCAAGACCCACGTTGGTGCCATTGTCGAATATGGAACCGTCCAAAAGCTGTCCTACACCTTGGCTCCAACGAGGAATGATGTTATTACCGGTTGAAGAGACCTGTGGGTCGGCCTCTAACGCGGCAAGTGACGTCCATCCGGCAAAGCCCTGCCCATCCGATGTCAGCACCTTGCCCACTCCTGCACCGTCCACCAACCGTATCTGGTTGGCTTTGATGCGACCATTCACATCCAAGCGTTCGGTCGGGGCTGTAACACCTATACCCACGCGTGAGGTGGCAGCAGCACCCAGCACACCTTGCACAGTTCCGAGCACCACGCAGTCATCGCAGTCAACAAATGAATTTGCACCAATGGCGATTCTGTTCGATGCAGTGGCCTGACCAGAGGTGGCTCCATTCCCGATCAACGTGTTGTTGTTCCCATTCGTTATGCCAGCCCCCGCACCAGAGCCGAGCATTGTATTACCTGATGTGAAAAGCCCGCCAGCTCCGGCCATATTACCTATCAGTGTATTGTTCTGACCACTGACCAGATTCGCTGCGCTGCTTGCCCCGAAAAAAACGTTGGCATCAATGTGGTCGAGTCTTCCCGCTTTTTGACCATTCACCTTGAAAACCAAGGCCTGATCATCCGTTGTTCCAATGAAATTAGATGCAGATGAGGTGCCATCCGTTCCAGAAAGTCCCCATGCATTGAGCGCACCATCCACACCCGCTGCACCAGTTGGCCCAACAGGCCCAGCTGCACCCTGTGGACCAGTTGGCCCCACGAGCGACATGGGGTCTATCCAGTTGGTGCCTGAGGCGGTTGAGGAGAGTATCTGCCCTGCCGTGCCGGCATCATTGCTGCTGTCGTGCAAGGCGCCAGTTATGCGCGCATTGCCCACCACATGCAGTTTGGCCGTTGGTGCAGAAGTACCGATGCCCACATTGGCATTGTTGCCAAGCACAATGCTGTTGCTGGCCGTCACGTTTGCATTGGCCCCGATGGCAGTGGCGTTGGTAAGGGTAGGTGATCCACCTGAGTTAGCCCCAAGATAAGTGTTGCTACTGCCAGTGGTATTGGTCGTGCCTGCACTGCGGCCCAGGAATGTGTTCAAACTTCCTGATGAAGCGTAACCCGCCTCACGGCCCAAAATGACATTGTTGGCCCCTGCCGCATTCTGATAGCCCGCATTGGCACCAAGGATCACGTTGCCATCACCCGTGGAGGCATTGAAGCCTGCACGAAGGCCTATCATTACATTCTGTCCCCCTGTGATATTACTATACCCTGCCTGATGACCGAAAAAACTGTTGAGCGTTCCAGTGGTGTTGTTATGGCCTGCATAGTACCCGATGAAATTGTTGTTTGCTGCCAGGTTGTTGAAGCCTGCCCGCACTCCGACCATCAGGTTGTTGGCAGATGTGGCATTACTGAACCCTGCCCATGGCCCAAGGGTGATGTTATCAATACCTGTCGTATTGTTGTTGCCAGAGAAATAGCCGATGAAGGTGTTGCGTTCGCCAGTAGTGTTGCTGTAGCCTGCCCGAAGACCCAGAAAATTGTTGAATGAGCCTGTCGTGTTAAAGAATCCCGCCTGATAGCCGATCATGCTGTTACGCGATCCAGAGGTCGTATTACGTCCGGACTGATAGCCTATCAGCGCATTGAGCTCACCATCCGTAAGACCAAAACCAGCCTCGTAGCCTATGAATGCATTACGCCTTCCCGTGATGATGGACTGTCCCGCCAGTTGACCTACTGCAACATTTTCCAGCCCATTGGCATGTAGCACGTTGGCACCTCCTATCGTCATCCGATTGCCAACACTCAGATTGATCCCGCCATTCACATCCAGCTTTGACGATGGTGTTGATGTACCTATACCAACATTGCCAACATTGGTATTTTGAATATCACTGCCAGATGTGGTCCATTGCCCCTGTGCCTTGATCGACAAGAGACATGCCATAGCAACTAACAAAAGTGAACGCTTCATTGGTCTAAAGATTTAAAATGGTCACAAATAACACGCCTGCCTGTAAAACGCACAATCACTAATGTTAGGGATATCCCATTGCTGCGGTCTGCATTGAAGCACACTACTTTCAGCCCCACCAAAATATCCGATGCATCAGTGATGGCGATGAGCCTCTCAAAATTGAAGTTTGGAACTGTTGCCATTGCTATTGGCATATGGAGCATTTGTGGATGCTTGGGTCAATCATTGCCCAATGGCATCAGTCCAAGTGTAGGCCCGGCTTTCGAAAAGGCCGTGCAGATGATGAACATAAGCAGGTATGACAGTGCACAGGCCATACTGAGCGAGGCATTCATGCAATCGGAACATGCCCTTTCCACTACAGAACTGTTTTATCTGCACAGTCTGGAAACGGAGATCATGTATTACAATGCGCTGTTCGAACAGGGACTCAATACTGCGATGCGCGCGCATGCGCTGGTCGAGCATTCTGCCGACAGTGTATTGCTTGGTAGTGCAGAGAATCTGCTCGGTCTGCTTCTTATGAATCTTGATAGGACCAAAGAAGCCCTTGTACATCTTCGCAGGGCAGTGCGCCTCCTGCCTCGCTATCATGGCAATGGCTATTTATCGTTCAACTATCACGCAATAGCCAACATAGGTGAGTGTTTCATACGACTCCAAATGCCTGATAGCGCCATCGCCTATTCGATGCTTTCTCTCCAAGAAGCAGATTCGCTGGGCAAAGAACGAGGGCTGGCCATTGCTATCTGGAATATTGCCGAGGCAAGGCTGATGCAAGGCAAACCCGATGAAGCACTACGGGAAGCGAGGAAAGGCAAGACCATCGTAAAGCACTCTCCGCATCGCGATGTGGTCCAGATATTCTGTTCTACGATGATGCGCGCCCACAGTGCGCTGCATCAACCTGATAGCGCATTGTACATGTTATCAGAAGGGTTGAAGGAGGATAGCGACCCACTGAACACCGATTTCTCTCGTATGGAATTCATGGATTCGGCTGCAACTATGCTCATCCGAATGAAAGAGGTGGAACAGGCGGCAATAGTGCTCAACGACCTGAAACAGCTAACTCGGAATATTGGCACCAAAGAGCAACAGCAGCGAATTGATATCCTCAAGCAGTTTTATGAGAAGAACCGTCAATTGGCCATCACCAATGCGCTAAGTGAATCCCAAAGGCAGCAGCTCGAACTGCGCGAACGGCAACAGATGTTTCTTGTGTTTCTGGCCATACTGTTAGTGCTGCTCTTGGTGGTCGGTCATCGGGCATTCCGACAGCGCCAACGCATTCAGCAGATGGAATTCAGCCAACAGATCCAGTCCACGCAGCGCCAAATGGAAATGAGGGCGATTGAAGACCGAATACAAGCTCTGAACGAAGAGCGTAACCGCATTGCCAGCGATCTGCATGATGATATAGGGGCCTCACTTTCCGGCATACGCATATACACCGAAGCTGCGTTGATGCAGGCCTCCAAAAACCCTGATGAAGCGTTTCAACTGCTGGGGCGTATCCGTCAGAGCGCTGCGGGTGTCATGGAGCGCATGGGCGACATTGTATGGAGTATCAGCCCCCGAAATGACAGCGGAGAGAACATGCTACTCCGCATGAAGACCTTTGCTACGGAAACTCTTGGCCCGTTGGGCATATTACCGCAGTATGAGGTGGATGAAAGGGTGGAGAGTCTGCACCCGAGCATCCTTGCACGCAAGAACATGTATCTCATATTCAAGGAAGCAGTGAACAACATGGCCAAATATGGTAAGGCAACAGAAATCAGGATACACCTCCATCTTGCTGACGACAGGTTGATCATGGAATTGACGGACAATGGTGTCGGATTTGATGTGCACAGCGTGCCCCAGGGCAACGGCCTACGGAATATGCGGGAACGGGCCAAGGCCATTGGTGCAGCGCTTTCAGTTACCTCCGAAGCAGGCGCTGGCACCCGAATAAGGCTCGTTTGTGATGTAGCGAGAATTAGTGATGGATCAGTGAAGCAGGCGTTATGACATTTGCACCATGAGTATTTCACATCCCATCAGAGTGGCAATTTTTGATGATAGCAGTGACAGGCGCGAAAGCCTCAGCTATCTCATAGGCCTGTTTGAAGATATGGTCTGTGTGGGTGCTTTTGAAGATGCTAGCAAAGCTGCCATGGACGTAAGGGCGTGCAAGCCGGATGTGGTGCTTATGGATATCGAAATGCCACATGTCAATGGAATAGAAGGGGTGAAAGCGATCAAGGCGGTCATGCCAGAAATAACCATCATCATGCAAACGGTATTTGAGGATGATGATAGCCTCTTCAACAGCATCAGGGCCGGTGCTTCGGGGTACATACTGAAACGCGATGACCCCTATCGCACCATTGAGGCGGTCCGTGAGGCATACAATGGCGGAGCGAGCATGAATGCTGGGATGGCCCTGAAAGTGTTGCGCTATTTTCAGTCTCAGACAACCGAAAAGGCAGATACAACGAGTGGTCAGACCACCTATGCACTTACTGACCGGGAACGAACCATCCTAAGTCTGATGGTGGAAGGACTCAGCTATAAAATGATAGCCGACCGCGAACATATATCCTTCCACACCGTCAATTCACACATCCGCAACATCTACGAGAAATTGCATGTGCACTCCCTGAGCGAAGCCGTTAGCAAGGCACTCCGAGAGGGTCTGGTGTGAATTGATCCAGACCTATAGCAGCACCATCCTTTTGCTGTCCACCACCTTGCCGTCCACAGTAAGGGTATAGATGTAGGTGCCGGCCGCAAATGCCCCACCACTGATGAGCACCTGCCCAAAGCCTTTGCCACCGCTCAGGTCGAACTGTTTAAGCTGCACACCACTTTGATCGGTTATCACAATGCTGGCAGTACGAGTGTTGCTTGGTAGATAATACTTGATCGTGGTGTTCTCGTGGAACGGGTTGGGGATGTTCTGTTCCAGCTTCGGAGATTCTTGAGCAGAAGGACGCAGAGCGTTGGATGATGGTTGGGCAGCTGAATGCTCGAAGCAGCATTGTTGAAGGTCGGTGTCAAACGCATTGAGGCGTGAGAGGATGTCGTCCATCTTGGCCTTGAGCGCCTCATTCTCTGCCTTCAATGCATCAAATTCATTGCGCGATACCATAGCTTCAGGCTTCAGGCCGTCTATCTGCACCTGCTGTTCTTGTATGCCTTTCACCAGAATTGGAATTATCTCCGTGTAATTAACAGACTCAAATTCTATATGACGAGGTTCGCGTGGATTGCCATGCTCATCCTCTGGCTCCTCAATTGGTTGACTCGTACTCTTCACTAGTTGAGGAAGTACTTCTTTCAGTTCTTGTGCAATGAAACCGAAACGCGTTCCTTC
>JBFYQB010000314.1:0-12553 GCA_041302955.1 Flavobacteriales bacterium | reverse complement strand
GGCCCGACCTCATCTGCCTCAGTAAGGGCATCACAGGCGGTTTTCTTCCCATGGGTGTCACCATCTGCACCGATGCCATCTACAAGGCGTTCTGGCTGCGTGATGACACGAAGGGTCGGATGCGCACCTTCCTGCATGGCCATAGCTATACGGCCAATCCTATGGCATGCGCTGCAGCAGTGGCCAGCCTCGACCTGTTGGAACGGGAGGAGACTTGGTCTAATATTGTCCGCATCTCAGCCCGTCATGCATCCTTTGCCATCGAAGCAGTCAATTTGAAAGGTGTGGCCGCTGTACGTCACAAGGGTGTGATATTGGCCATTGAATACGGCACGCCCCAAGATACTGGCTATTTCAATAACCTTCGCGACAGGTTATATGCCCATTTCATGGAGCGGGGCATCGTGCTCCGGCCCCTAGGTAACATCATCTACATCCTTCCACCCTACTGCATCACAGACGATGAACTGGAACAGATCTATGCTGCCATCCGCACCTTTGAGCTTTGAATAAACTGCATCTTGATAAAATCCTTTAAGCTCACTCACTGACCATACATGCACAGTGACCTGGGCCAGTATGATGCTGCGGTTGCAATGAGATTGAACTTCTGCACTGTCAATGCCTTCACTTTCTCCTCCATACTGTTCTTTCGGAACCAATTCAACGGACCTCGCTGCCATAGCAGCAAAGCGAGAACATCCTCTACCCGTTTCAGTTGGGTATGAACCTACGATATACGATGTATTGCATCCATTGCCTCACTCCAAATCTTCGGCATCTACCTTGCCTACTATCTGAAACTCGGTTCTCCGATTCTTGGCGCGTCCTTCGGGGTTGTCGGTACGATCTGGATTCTCATTAGGAGCAATTGGGCGCGCCTCTCCATAGCCTGTTGCCCTGAGGCGGTTCTCAGCAATGCCTTTGGATGCAAGGTAATTGATGACACTCTGTGCGCGTTTCTGCGATAGTTTGAGGTTGTATTCCTCCGTACCCTTACTATCGGTGTGCGACCCTATTTCGATGATAATATCGAGATTGCGCTGCATGATGAGCAGTAGGGTCGTGTCTACGGTGTTCTTCGCATCCTTGGTCAGGTCAGCACTATTGTAGTCATATAGAATGCCCTCCAGTACAATTGGCCGGTCCGGTATGCGGCCCATGTCTATTGTCTTTTCAAATGTGGTGGAACTTTTAAGGTTCTTGGTGTTTACATCAATGCCTTCGGTCCAGTGTCCATCCTTCTTGCCTTCGATGCGGTAGAGATGGCCGGGGTCGAGTTTAAGGGCGTAAGTGCAGTCTTCAGCATTTTTCTGTTCGGCCAGATAGCGGTCACCTGTTTCTGGATCGATGATATAAACGAAAAGATCGACACCGGTGAGGCAGTCATCTGCACTGCGCAGTTTCATATTGGCTATGATCTCCACGTGCTCTAAGAATCTGACCTCATAGAGATCATCACAGCAGGTCTCGTGCAGCAATGACGTTCCGCCCTTGCGATTGCTTATTACAAATCCACCCTTACGGTCAGGGCCCATCACAAAGTCGATATCATCCGCAGGCGAATTGATGTCCTGCTTCATGTTCATGGGGTCGGCAAATTTGCTTTTCTCCCCTTCTGCCTTGAACACATCCAACCCTCCAAAACCCGGATGACCATCAGAACTGAAATAAAGCGTGTGGGTGTTCAGGTCATAATTGGGTGTGCAGTCGGTGCCTGCCGTGTTTACCTTGCTGCCTACGTTGCGGGGCGCGCTCCAAGTGTCTTTCTTCTTGTTGTATTCCGAGAACCAGATGTCCAGCCCGCCCTTGCCCTTGGGTCTGTTGCTCACAAAATAGAGCACCTCACGGTTCTTCTTCGATTCGCGACCCACAGTAGGTTGGGTGGTCGTGTAATTGCTCATGTTGATGGCATCGTCCATCTTCACAGGTTCCTTCCATCCTGCCCGTTTCCAGTCGGTGTAATACAGTTCGCAGATGATATCCATGCGCCAATTGCGTTGGCATAAGGTGAAATACATGCGCTCCTCATCTGGTGTCAGCACCGCATTGCCTACATGTGCACTCAAGTTGTTGAAAGGACCGGGAAGTTCGCCTGCATCTTCCCATTTGTCACCTTTCTTCAGCGCCAGATACAATTTACGCAGCGGTACCTGAAGACTATCGAAGGTCTCCTGATCGTAGAAGCGCACCTCATCTTCACGCAGCGATCCATAGATGAGGGCGGTGTCACCCATTGGTATCGGTGAGAATTCAATGTGCGGACCGTTGATCGGACTTCCCATTGTTGCGATCAGCGCAGTTCGGGCCGAGTCCTTCATGGCGATCACAAGATCACATGACAGCAGTCTATTGGCCACCAACTTACGATAGTCCTCATTCTTAACCTCTTTGGCCACCTTCTTAAAAAGGTTGAAATTCTTCTGTGCCTCTGCCACCTTGCCTTGCGAAAGTTGCATATCGCCCAAATGATAGTAGGCCAGTGGAAAATGCGCTGCATCCTGTTTCACCACCTTAACATACCAGACCTCTGCTTCAGCGTAATTGCGGCTCTGCCGATGCAATTCCGCCATTTGAAAGGCGGCCTTCATGTTGTCGGGCGTGCGTTTCACCCATTCGGCACAGTAGAGCAAGGCTGTATAGGTATCGCCAAGCCGAACAGCATTGCGCGTCATGCTCCTTACCTCTTTCGTCTTCTTACCCTGAACATTGGGCGCAGTGGTCTGCGCTGTGACCCAGACCACATGCACCAGCATCAGCAGCGCGATGGCGGTGCTACGTATCAGCCCTGAACGGATATCAATAACGGTCACAAGGAATGCTGAGGGTTTTAGGAGAGAACATAGGAGCAGTGTACACCAAAGATATCTCGAAGGTGGTCTTGGTGTCGGAATAGGCACTAAGCTCAGACACATTCACATCATAACTGAATCCGATGTCGAAGCGATTGATGCCCATACCTATTACAGGTGCTGCAGCATCCTGATTGGCCCCGAATCGCGTACGGTACATGACTCCCAGATAAACGTTGCGTACCATCGACTTTTTGAAATGATACTTGAAGTTGGACCCCACGATCAGGTTTTGTGACATGGTGGTCCACATCATGATGATCTTCGGTTCAACACCGATATTACCAAAGCGTACGTCCGCATCCACATGGAATATCTGCCGGGTCTGCAACCGTTCCTTGTAGGTGGAGAAGTAGGTGTCCTTAGGTCTATTGATATGAAGGATACTGAAGCCCGATGTCAGCTTGGTGCGCTTGCCGAATTTCTTGCTCCATGCCACACCAAGGTTCATATCAAAATGCACCAACGATTCGCTGATCTGCGTCTCACCATTGGAAACACTCTGATCGAACTCGCCTGTCTCATATACCCATTGGCTTGGAAAGGTCTGATTCTTCAGGTCAGTGTTCTTGAACACCACTCCCAATTGAATACCACCTCGTAATTCATGCCCACGGAACATCTTCTTGTAGGACCCGGAGAGCATTATCTTGTTCACAGTTAGCCCGAAATCAGAGAACTCGTCATGAATCACAAGTAGCCCCGCGTCAATCTCATCAGCGAAAAAATGGAATTTCTTGTCGGCCGCTACCATAGTGGTGGTGAGAGGAGTGTTTATCTCTCGCCATTGGTTGCGGTAGTTGGCTACAACACGGTACTCACCTTCATACATTCCTCCTAAAGCTGGATTAAGATTGAGCTGATTGGTGTAATACTGCGTCAAGTGTATGTCCTGAGCCACAGCCACAGAACTCAACACAAACAACAGAATATGCAAGAATAGCTTCACTGAATCTAAATTGAGCTTATGAGTTTTGAATTTACTGGCATTGACTAGTAGCTAACGGATCTCATCACCACACATATCCACCTGGTGAGCCCCCATTTAAGAACGTGGCGGCCATCTTCTGATATTGCTGGTAGCTGAAATGACACGTACAATCATAGTATGACATGATGTTACCGATGTCGGGATCGTAGAATTCTCCATTGGGATCTAGCCCCATCCAAGTGAAAACACAGTCGGTAACATACGTTATTCCCGGGCCGCTGTAAGGGTCAGCAGGAGTGTCACAAAGCTGGTCGCCAGCAGTGGTGCAATTGCTGCCATTCGCTAATTCCTGCCCTGGGTTCTCGAAGGTATGTGGCAGTCCCCAAAAATGACCCATCTCATGCGCCAAGGTTCCGCTGCCTCCTCCTTTGGTCATGCATATAGATCCGCCAGAAGAGCCGATGCCACCCAAAGTGGCGAAGCCAGCGGTCTCTGGTGGCTCAATTATCTTGCTTACATAAAAAATATTGATTCGCTGCTCCTGCTCATGGGCAGTAAGCATTTCATTCCAACGGTAGCCGCCCAATGCCTCCAACGAATCCCATTGAAAGTTGTCTATATACCGGAATTCACAAACTTGAAACGAAACGCAGATGGTGTCCCAAAGTGTGTTCAGATAATCAACCTGACCTGTTATATCGCCCTCGCTGATTCCCGGTTCGCCCAAGCTGTCACGCACGATATGCACCACCATGCTGAATTTCTTATTGATGCACGGAAGCTCCGTCCGTTGTGCCTCCGCAATACTCGCAGACACCATCAAAAACAATAGCGCAACCATTAGCGGCCTCATCGTTCTATGTATTGTGAATGGCAGCATCTAAGGTGCAATAGTTTTGACAAAGAAACACAACTATTGAAAAGGATGTCATAGATTCGCTATTCTAAATGATACTTCCAACAAATTGACCCTGAACGCCCTGTTTTCCTCTGCCACCCGAGTTTTCCGATTGTTTGGCCTGATGCTTCTGCTGTTGGTGTCCAGTGTACTAAGCACCTTTGCACAGACTGCCAGTGTTACGCAGGGTTGCGTGCCGCTCGAGGTAAGTTTCACGCCTCCGGCAGGTTCTTCATCCTATTTCTGGACATTTGGAGATGGTGCCACATCGCAGTTGCAGAGTCCCACCAATACGTTCATAAACCCTGGAACCTATAACGTTCAGTTTGCCGCATCCGCAGGCGGACCGGTCATCGGGACGATCACTATCAACGTCTATCCCAAGCCTGTGCCCACTTTCACGGCAACACCGACCGAAGGCTGCAGCCCTCTTCCCGTGCAATTCACAAATACCACAACGCTCAACCCCGGAATCACTATCACCGGATATTCGTGGGTCTATGGCGATGGGGGACTTGGCAGTGGTGCAAATCCTGCACATACTTTCTCACAGGCAGGGTCACATTTTGTTTCCATGGCCATCACCACGAATCTGGTCACCTGCAATGTGACTCAGGTTTATCCAGATGAGATCACAGTTTCGCTTTCGCCTACCGCCACTTTCAGCACCACTCCCAATCCAGCCATGGCCTGCGTGCCTCCTCTCACCGTCAATTTCAATAATTTCAGCGCGTCAGGCCCAGGCATCACCTATGATTGGGACTTTGGAAATGGTGGAACATCCACCCAACAGGCCCCTGCAGCTCAGACTTACACGCAGAATGGCAATTTCACTGTCACGCTTGATGTGACCAATGCTGACGGATGCACGGGCACGTTTCAACGGCTGGTGAGTATCGGTCAGCCAACTACAGATTATGATGTCCCGGGGGAAGTTTGCCCGGGAGATACAGTGCAGCTCATCAACCAATCCACTGCCGGAAACTACCTATGGACCCTTGCAAGTGGAGTGACACTACTATCGCCATCCACACTTACCACTACGAGTCCTTGGGTCATATTCCCACTTTCAGGTTCATCTGTAATCACTTTACAGACCACATCGGTCACTGGCATGTGTACATCGCAACACACTGAGTCGGTGATCATTCAAAATCCAACTGCTGAATTCACCTCCACCCCAAGTTTTTCGTGCGATTTGCCGATAACCATTGCCTACACTCCACAGAATATCACTTACGCTTCCTACGACTGGTTCTTCGCTCAGGATTCCACTTTCTCAACGACCACAAGCCCTTCGCACACCTACCCACTTGTGGATACCACTTATTCTTGGTTTCATCTGGATTGGTTGCCTACAACACTTATTGTCACAACCAATATCGGATGTCGCGACACCGTGACCCACAACGATAGCATCTGGCTTCCCAATGCGGTGTTCTTTCCCAGTGTGGCGCAAGGCTGCGCCCCCTTATCCGTCACCTTTAGCGATTCAAGCACTTCTCACAACAGTATAGTTCAGTGGAAATGGCATCTGGGTAATGGTTCTATAATTACATCAAACGCTAATACGGCTCAGACCGTGGTATTCAACCAGCCTGGTCATTATGCATCTTATTTGGTAATTACAAATGCCGCTGGATGTACTGATACATCCTATACAGTCATTACGGAGGTGGGTACACCGTTGACCCCTGCATTCTCAGTCGATCAAACGGACATTTGTTGGGGCGAGACCGTCCAATTCAGCAATCAGACCGCGTTGGCAGATAGTGTGGATGCATGGCATTTTTATGGCGAAGGATATCATCAGACCCATTGTTGGGACGAACCCGAGCCTTCATGGACTTTCAACAACCTGACAGGTCCACTTGATGTCACACTGATGGTTGAATTCAATGGCTGTTACTCTACCACAACAGTCAATGACCTGATAACTGTACATGGCCCGATTGCCGACATCTTCTTCACTACCCATTGCGAAACTCCATACACTGTCGAGTTCGAAAATCAGAGTCAAGACCATACAGACATCATTTGGGATTTTGGCGATGGAACTACGAGCACAGATATGGACCCGGTTCATACCTATGCTCAGCGTGGAGACTATCTGGTTACGCTAACTGCCAACAATGGAACGAGCGGATGCCCAACTTCGGTCGATACGGTCTACATCAAGATTCGTGAGATCATTGCTCAGTTCACTTCCGATTCACTTTTATGCAACAATGTGGGCAATCCGTTCGATGCCAGTCTTTCGCAGGATGTCTATTCGGAGTGTTGGGGCGGATATACATGGCAATTCAATCGCCCTGATCTTCGTCCTATAACCACCACAGATGCGAATTACCCGATCAATCTTCCGGTAACAGGTGATGTTGAAGTAACCCTCATAGTGAAAGACCTGAACGACTGCAGAGATACGGCCAAGGCCTTTGTTCGTGTCTTTAGCTTGGATGCGGCCTACACGCCTAGCGATATCACAGTCTGTCCTGCTCAGCAGATCACAATGACAAATGCATCGGTTTCAGACACGACCATCGTTTCTTATATGTGGAATCTGGGCCTTGGTCAGACATCTACCGAAATCAGTCCGATCTTCTCATTCGGCTCATTCAATAGTGATACCATTTTCGCCACACTTGTCGCCACGAATGTGGTCGGCTGTATAGATTCGATGGAGACCTATTTTACCATGTATCAGCCAGTAAGTTCTGTTGGCACTTCTCCTGCCACACCAAACATATGCGTAGGTGGATCGGTGAACTTTTCGGCAGCAAATTACACGGCAGGTGGATCATCACTGTCTTTTGATTGGAACTATCAGGATGGAACGCCCAATGGCAGCGGTCAGAATCCCAGCCACCTATTCGCAACTTCAGGCCAATATGTGGTAACCATGGCTTATACCGAAGTGGCATCGGGCTGCGGAGGGACTGTCACTCGTGTCGTTAATGTGCAGGAATATCCTATTGCAAGCTTCACGAGCGATGCTGACCCGAGCGGTATCATCTGCAGCCCTCAGAACGTGGTATTCACCAATACCACCGCGGCATCTACATCTACGAGTGTGTTCTGGGACCTTGGAAATGGAAACACTGGCAACATGAACCCCATGGGTACGGTTTACTCTGTAAGTGGCGATTATACTGTGACCATGGTGGCTACCACAGCATATGGTTGTAGTGATACAGAAACCATGGACCTATTGGTCGTTGGTCCACAAGGTGATTTCTTCACCGATATTGATGTCATCTGCCGTGGAGAAGCTATCACCTTTACCATTACTGACACAGCAGAAGTCTACACCTATGTTTGGGATTTTGGAGATGGCACCACCGTTGCGGATCAGAGTCCCGTGTCACACACATACACATTCGTGCCACCATCAGGACAGACCATTGCCAAGCTCATCGTTTCAAGTGTCAATGGTGCTTGTCCTGTGCAACAAGAGCAGGATATCTTCATCCATGAAGTGGTGGCCAATTTCCAACGCAACGATGGTGTTGATACTTCGCTTTGTTTTCAAGCTTACGCCCTCACAAATCTTTCTCTCAACTCCGATTCCTTCTTCTGGGATTTCGGGGATGGTACGACAAGTACAGCACAAAATCCTGGGGCACATGCCTATCCAGCACCGGGAACATATACCATCACCTTGGGTGTTCTCAATGCAACTTTGGGATGCAACGACACCATGATTCGCGACATTGTCCTGCATCCTATTCCAGTGGTTACCGCTCAGGGAGATACCATTTGCGAAGGACAGACCGCTTCGCTTCAGGTTGCTGACGTACTGTCCCCTGCAGATTATCTCTGGACCGGCTCTGTGGCCGATCCAAATCAACCGAATACCTCAGCAGCCCCGATATTGACCACGGATTATCAGATTGCGGTCACCGATACCAACGGTTGCACAAGCAGCGACATGGCCACTGTGGTTGTCATCAATCCACTTGTCATTCCCGATTTCGATACCTCTATTGTCATTGGCGATATCATCCAGCTGCCCTTTGATGCAGACACCAACGTCTACAACATTGTTTGGACACCCTCTGAAGGACTTAGTTGCGATAATTGTCCTTCGCCCTCGCTACAGCCCATGGGAGACGCAGTTTATCAGATAACCGTGACCGATGTGCGTGATTGTTTCAGTGCTACGGCCACATATTCTGTTGAGATCAGACCAGAGACCTTCATCAAGTTACCAACCACCTTCACACCCAATGGTGATGGGGTCAATGATGTCATCTACGTAGAAGGTTGGGGCATCAAGGAACTGATGGAATATCAGATCTTCAATCGTTGGGGCGAAATGGTATTTGAGACCAATAACAAGGAAATAGGCTGGGATGGCCATTACAAAGGCACTTTACAGAACAACGATGTCTATGTCTTTAAGGTGCGTGCACTGACATGGCGCGATGAAACTCAGACATTGGAAGGGCACATCAACCTAATGCGCTGATGTCCAGCTTGTACTGCTTCACGACTCCATTTGCAATTCCAGCAGGTTGCGATAGAGTCCACCTTCCATCTCTAAAAGTTCGCGGTGGCTTCCCGATTCAATGATGCGGCCACGGTCCAGAACTAAGATACGATCAGCATTGCGGATAGTGGAAAGGCGATGTGCTATTACCAAAGATGTGCGGCCTTTCATCAGCTTGTCCAATGCTTCCTGAACCAGACGCTCCGATTCCGAATCAAGAGAACTTGTGGCCTCGTCCAATATCAGGATCTTAGGGTCTTTCAATACTGCCCGAGCAATTGCGATACGTTGACGCTGACCACCCGAGAGTTTGATACCCCGCTCCCCTACTACCGTCTCATACCCTTCTGGGAAAGAAGTGATGAATTCATGTGCATTGGCATTGCGGGCTGCTTCCATCACATCCGACAACGGTGCTCCTGGTCTTCCATATTCAATGTTCTCGCTGATGGTACCACCAAAAAGCAAGACATCCTGAGGCACCATGGCCATTTGCCCACGCAACGTCTCCAAGTCGAATTCGCGGGCATCCTTTCCGTCAAAAAGTACTATGCCATTGTCAGGATCATAAAAACGCAAAACAAATGCAGCCATGGTTGATTTGCCCGATCCGCTTGGTCCCACCAAAGCAATGGTCTCGCCCTTGTTGGCTGTAAAAGATACTGACTTGAGCACTTCAATCTCGGGTCTGCTTGGATAACGGAACGACACCTCAGCGAATTCAACCCGGCCTTCAAGTGTATTCGCTTGTGCAAGTGGGGCATTGGCGTTATGTGGTTCGGCTGTCTCGTCCAATATCTCCAATATACGTTCTGCCGCCCCAACAGCCTTTTGAATCTGGGCATACATTTCGGCAATTCCACCAATAGAAGCACCCACGAATACAGAATAAAGCAGGAACTGGAACATGTCGCCCATGCCGATTTCACCAGCATGTACAAGCCGCACACCAAACCAAGTGACGGCTACAATGCTACCGAACAGGCAGAAAATGATGAACGAAGCGAATAGTCCGCGCGCCTTGGCGCCTCGCAACGCAACTTGAATGATGTCGTAAGTGCTTTTTCCATATCGACCTATCTCAAACCGCTCGTTGGCAAACGCTTTCACGCTCGCAATACCTGATATCGTCTCCTCGACTATCGTATTGCTGTCGGCTATCCTGTCCTGCGTTTCCTTGGATATTTTGCGGATAGCCCTACCGAATACAACTGCAAAGACGGCCACCAATGGAACTATCGACAGCATCATCAAAGTCAGTTTCACAGAGGTGTATGCCAGAAATGCGATACCGCCTACTATCAGCATCGCCTGCCTCAGAAATTCTGCCACCACGGTGGTGAATGTTTCAGATAACATATTGATGTCTGATGCAATGCGACTATTCAATTCACCAACTCTTCGCTGCGAGAAGAAAGTCATTGGTAGCCTGATGAGGTGGCTATAGGTGTCACGCCTTAATGCCGCCAAAACGTTCTCTGTCACATTCACAAAAAGATAGATGCGGAAGTATGAGAATACCGATTGCAGTGCGAAGAGGATGAACAATAGAATCGCAATGCGGTCAATATCGGCCATTATCTTGGCTGGATCCGAAGCCGAATTCACTAATTTACCGATCAACATTGGAAATGCCAATGCTGTCAGTCCTGTTAGAAACAGAAATAGTAATCCAAGACCATACTTAACACGATAGGGCCCGAAATAAGCCAGAAGTCTGCGCACATTGCCCAGATTCTCTCTGTTCAATTTTACTTTGGGCAGTTCTTCTTCGGTGTTTTTATCTTTTCGTGCCATGATTTTTCGGGTCGTGCAAAGGTATGTTCAATCACCCCGGCACATGGAACGAAAAAGTATCAAGACTTGTTTGGTGGTTTCAGAAACCTATATATCTTTGCCGCCCCTAACGAGGAAGCCATTATGAAAAGAACATTCCAACCTTCAAGAAGAAAGAGAGCCAACAAGCACGGCTTCCGTAAGCGCATGGCTTCTGCCAATGGACGCAACGTACTCGCTTCACGCAGGGCCAAAGGCCGTAAGAAACTTACCGTTTCTGACGAGCGGGGAGCCAAGAAATAACACCTTAGGCCAAGTGCCTATCAAGCATAAAATCCTGCCAAACTTCGTTCGGCAGGATTTTTTTATGGGATCAACCGATGCTATGGCCAACTTCAATTGACCAGGAAATCCATTGCAGTTCTAAGAGTTGGCAAGCACTTCTTCCAGTTTCTTCTCCAACTCTTCACCACGTAGGCCTTTGGCTATGATACGGCCTTCGACATCCACAAGGTACGTCATTGGTATTCCATCAAGGCTATAGACTGGAACGAAACTCGATTGCCAGAACTGAAGTTCAGAGCCATGTTTCCAAGTAAGCTTGTCTTCTTTAATGGCCTGTAACCAAGCCTCCTTATCACGGTCCAAGGATACTCCGAATATCTCGAAACCTTTGTTCTTGAACTTGTTGTACATCCTCAACACATTCGGATTCTCCATCCTGCAAGGCTTGCACCATGCCGCCCAGAAATCAATGAGTACTACTTTGCCCTTCAGGTCAGATAGCTTAATGGGATTGCCCTCTGGATCACTTACCGCTATCTCGGGCGCAAAACTGCCCACACTCGTGCGCAATGCCGCTTGGTGCTGAGCCTTCATATCGGTTATCCGAGCATTGAAGGTGGTCACATATTCGGATGCAGGCAATGCGACCGCCAAAGCCTCACCTACTTCGATGAACTTGTCCAAATGTTCCTGAGGGCTCAAGGTCTGTATGGCTGAAAGACTGGCCAATTGGCCTTTGTGCGCATCGATGAACTTGTAAACGAAAGCTGCCTTCTCTGCCTGCTTTGCATTGAACAGCGGTTCTATGAGCTGCATCAATGAATCGGCATTGGTCTGCGTACGCTGTCTGTTGAACGCTTGGCTCAAACTGTCACTTTGCTCGAAATTGACCCGAAGAAATCGATCCAACTCACGCAATGCCTCCGACCCCGTTGATCCCTTGACCTCATAGCTCTTATAAAAATCAAGCGCATTGCCGCTCAGTATCACTTTTTCATCAGGTGCCAATTGCAATATCACGAAGTTGTTGTCATTTAGCCTGAGACGATAAAATCCGGGCTCCATGACCTTCGTAGGTATCTTGAATTCGCCTTTCGATGTCACCTCGGTGGAATCCAAAAGCACCACTGATGTTGGGGTAAGCCGCTCCAGAACCACTTTTTCTCCTTCCGCGTTGGTCAATGTCCCTTTCACATACGGGCCATCATCGCAGCCTACGAATGCAAGACTGGCAAAACTCAAGATGGCAAAGTACTTTCTCATGGCATTAGAATATTTAGTCTCGGTCAATTGGGTTTCAAAGGTGTGCTTTTTCTCAGCAA
>JBFYQB010000313.1:0-4586 GCA_041302955.1 Flavobacteriales bacterium | reverse complement strand
GAACATCCATCAGTACAAGAGCTATCCACGGATTGTGGGCGAAACAGGAGGGAAGGACTTTGTGATCGCCCACCGTTCGGCCATCTCCAAGCAGGTGAGCACTGCGCTGAGCCGAGGTGCGTTCGAGTATCAAGGGCAGAAATGCTCAGCAGCCTCTCGGGCCTACATCCCCAGTAACCTATGGACGGATGTGAAAAAAGAACTGTTGGCCGACCTTGCATCGTTCAAGATGGGTGCTCCGGAGGACTTCCGCAATTTCATCAACGCGGTGATCGATGAGAAGGCATTTGACCGCATCGCTGCCTATATCGACCGCGCCAAGGCCGATGGACAGCAGATAATAGCAGGTGGCAACTACGACAAGAGTAAAGGTTATTTCATTGATCCTACGGTAATTGTGGTCGATGACCCGAAGTATGTGACGATGTGCGAGGAGATATTCGGCCCAGTGCTCACCATCTTCGTTTATGATGCGGATAAGTTTGAGGAAGCTTTGGAGTTGGTGGACACCACATCGCCCTATGCACTCACCGGAGCTGTATTGGCACAAGACCGCTATGCCATTGAACTGGCAACGAAGAAACTGTCCAATGCAGCGGGCAACTTCTACATCAACGATAAGCCTACAGGCGCAGTGGTAGGACAGCAGCCTTTTGGCGGAGCGCGCGGATCGGGCACGAACGATAAGGCCGGGTCTGCCATCAACCTGATGCGGTGGGTTTCGCCACGCACCATTAAGGAAACGTTTGTTTCGCCAACGGACTACAGGTATCCGTTCTTGGGAGAGGAGTAGAAGCTACCTCAGGGGAATATCACCTTGAGTCCAAGTCTCTCTGTTGCAGTACTTACCACCAGTACATACATGCCCTTGGCCACAGGGGAGGTGAAAGAGAATTCTGAAGTGTAAGGGCTCCATTGGTCTATAATGCGTCCATCCAACCCAATCAGTTGGATATTGCGCATGGAATGCCCATGTTGAATGATCGTCATCTGCCCGCTGTGACGAACTGATAGCGTATTGCGCTGAGGTGTGGCAGTAACGTCAGTTGCATTATCCATGCAATGAAGGAAGAACGGTACTTCCATCACGTTGAGGCCTTGCCATTCGAAATATTGTGTGATGGCGGCAGCACCGAATTCCTCGCCCGAGCTGACCGACATCACCGGACCACCGCCTGAAGGCTCACCCAATGCCTGGAGATGATAGCTGTAATTACCAGGAGCAGCGCACACGGTATGGCGCCAATATTGCGGGTTGTCGGTCATGGTGAATGTGCCGGAATGCACGGTGTTGCCTGTGCTGTCCGAAAGACTCCATTCAAAATCACCAAGCACCAAGGCACCGCCCCAGTTGTCGAGACCCAGAGTGAGTTCCTCGCAAGGCGTGGAGGCGCAGAGCCCTTGATCGATCGGCCAAGAGCAGGCGAAGGTGTCGAAGAAGTCCGTATACAGCTCTAGCGTGCCTGTGAAATGTTGCAGCGGGTCGGCAACACCGGGCCGAACTGTGAGCATGTGGACGGATGTTTCGCCAATGCCGAAAAAGTTGACCACCTCTTGAGCAAGCGTGTCTCCCTCAGATGAAATGAGCACAAAGCCGGGGTAACTGAAAATATCCAACCCTGTATTGGTCACTTCCACAATGATAAGCGTATCGGTGAATGGACTGTATTGGACCGATTGGATGGCGAGGTCACTGCAGGATTTCTGAGCCATGCTTGTGAGCGATGCATGGGTCAACACCAGACATATCAGAAGGACGAAAGGACGCATAGGGTTTGGAGTTTGGTATTAGAGCAGCTAAAGTTACTGGTGGTGAGCGGAATTGAAGCGCTGTTAACATCACCTTGTTCATTGAACACCACGGCAGTGACTTGGACGGCATGGTACACCGTTACATTTGCACACGATGAACCGTTTAAAAGGCATATTGGGGAGGGTGTTACCAGTGGTGCGCAACAAGTTTGTGTTCACCGGTGTCTTGTTCCTCATTTGGATCGGATTCATAGACGATAACAATATCATTGCCCAGGTAGAGGCAAGACTGAAGCTTTCTGCGGTGAACACGGAGCGGGAATTCTACCTTAAAGAGACGCAGAAGAGTCTTGATGACCTTAAATTGTTGCAGAACGACCGTGCGTTGTTGGAGAAGTTTGCACGTGAGAAGTACCTTATGAAGAAGGACAACGAAGAAATATTCGTTTTCTCTACTGAGGAGGAAGAACACTAAGCGCCTCGGGGATGGAAAACATGGAATTGCTTCGTCAACTTTGCTCCATACATGCCCCATCAGGCGATGAGTCGGCATTGACAGCGTTCCTTCTTGCTCATGTGGAGACACATGCGGGTTCATGGGCAGTCAGGCCCAAAGTGTTGGCCGGTGGGCACTTTCAGGACAACATCATCCTTGTATTCGGGGATAAGCCACGTACGGCCATATTCGCCCATATTGACAGTATAGGATTCACGGTGCGTTACGATCGGCAATTGGTCAAGATCGGAGGCCCTGTGCTGGAAGAAGGCATTGCCTTAGTGGGGTGTGACAGTCAAGGCCCTGTCGCATGCACACTCACCATAGATGAGCACAGCAATGCACCGGGATATGCGTATCACCGCACATTGGACCGAGGTACGAACCTTACTTTTCGCCCAGATTTCAGAGAGACACGGAGCACTGTGCAATGCTGCTATATGGACAACCGCCTTGGGGTATGGAGTGCTTTACAAGTGGCGAGCACGCTCAAAGAAGGCATCATCGTATTCGGTACCCGCGAAGAACATGGGGGTGGAGCGGTCAGCTATCTGGGCAAGTACATCTTTGAGCAATATGGCGTGCATCAGGCACTTATCTCTGACATCACATGGGTGACAGAAGGCGTGCATCCCGGTAAGGGCGTGGCTGTTTCCATGCGCGACCGTGGCCTACCAAGGCGCAGCTACCTGAACCGCGTCATCGCATTGGCCAAGGAGAGCCGCATCCCTTTTCAATTGGAGGTGGAAGGTTCGGGCGGAAGCGATGGCATCGAATTGCAGAGCAGTGCTTATCCTTGGGAATGGGTGTTTGTAGGTGCCGCAGAAGACCATGTTCATTCACCCGATGAGCTGGTTCATAAGGACGACATCAAAGCCATGGTGGCGCTCTATCGCTATCTGATGGAAAATCTTTAGTCACAGTGCGCAAATGACTATGATTCAACGTTCAATGTTCTTAGCATGAAGCTGAACCCGAGCCTTACACTGAAAGCGCTTGCTCAAAAAACAGGAGGGACTGCTGTTGGTAACCCTGAACTTGTCATTACCGGGATCAATGAGATCCATAGGGTGGAAGAGAGTGATGCCACATTTTGCGACCATCCCAAGTATTACGCAAAGGCGTTGGCATCCAAAGCAACAGTGGTCATCATCGATAAGGAAGTGGATGTGCCGCAAGGCAAAGCGCTGTTGGTGTGCGCCAATCCCTTTGATGTGTTCACAGGACTATGCCGTGAATTGCGGGATCTGCAACCGACCGTTGAGGCGATCTCAACTACATCTCGGGTAGGGGAGGGCACGGTGCTGATGCCGGGCGTGTTCGTAGGTCGCAATGTGACCATTGGGAAGGACTGTTTCATTCACCCTAATGTGACCATATATGACGGCACAGCGATAGGCGACCGCGTCATTATTCATGCAGGCACGGTAATCGGGTCGGATGCGTTCTATTATAAGCGTAGGGCCGGATACGAGAAGTTGCATTCCTGCGGCTACGTGCAGATCGAAGATGATGTGGAGATAGGTGCGGGCTGCACCATCGACAGAGGCGTGACCTCCATTACCCGCATTGGTAGTGGTACCAAGATGGATAATATGGTTCACATTGGCCATGATACCGTGATAGGTCGGAACTGTTTATTTGCTGCACAAGTTGGTATAGCAGGGGTGGTCAATGTAGAGGATGAAGTGATACTGTGGGGTCAGGTTGGAGTTCAAAAAGATCTGACCATAGGCCGAGGTGCGGTAGTATTGGGACAATCGGGTCTTGCCAAATCACTTAAAGGTGGCATCACGTACTTCGGTAGCCCTGTACGTGAAGCTCGCGAGAAGATGAAAGAGCTCGCTTTGATCAAGCAATTGCCTGAGATCATCCAGAAGTTGAAGAAATGACATTGGTTACTCGTGGAGTCAAATACGTGAAACACGTATTGGTCGCCTCTTTTGTCAGATTGGTCTAATTCCTCGAAAAAAGGCGTTCTGGAGCGATACCTTTATTGCGAATCTACGTCTAAATAGCGTGTCCAACGTGAGTACAAATAAGAACGAGCAGATCATTCTTGAGACCCTCAAGATTGCTAACTCCGCGCTCAAGTTGAAGAATCTCAAGCTCAACTCGCTGCTCGAGATCACCAATGCTATCAATAGTAATTTTTCAAGTGAGCAGCTTCTCAAGATATTTGAGTTCGTACTGCGCAATCAGCTCAATATTGGTCGTTTGCTTTTCTTCTCACGCGAAGATGGCAACTGGACCGTATCCATGCGCCATGGCCTGATGCGGGACGGTTATGTTCCTACTGTAGAAACAGATCTGCTCACCATCAAGCTGACAAGAGAGA
>JBFYQB010000312.1:0-5082 GCA_041302955.1 Flavobacteriales bacterium | reverse complement strand
ATTTTTCTTTCTCCAACGCAGCCTTGCTCATATATATTTCGGCCACTTCCTTGTTCACCACTACAACTTTTTCCACATCCCTGTCCAGCACCATCTGACGGAAGCTCTGCTCGTTCAGTTTGTGCTGATCCTCGTTGATCGAGGGTAGAAATGTCATGGCGATGAACGTGATGGCGATGACCACATACACCCAGTATATATTGAACGAGAACTTGGATTCTCCAGCCTTTTTAGGCTTGGATTCCTTGCTCTTCTTATCCTTATTAACGTCTTTGTTCTCTTCTGCCATGATGTTGGGCTGTTTTGCACTACTAACTATGAATTGGGGCAATGTGTTCTCACGACATGGTCAATTAACACTTGGCCATGATCGGTGAGATGTAAAAATCTAAGCTTTGCGAGTGTTCGGTTTGGCCGCTGCTTTTGGCTTTGCCGTTGGCGCTTTAGGCTTTGCCTTTGTAGTTGCTGCCTTTGGTTTTGCAGCTGCCTCTACTGCCTTTGGTTTCGTTGCTGTTGCCTTCGGCTTCGCTGTTGCTGCTGATCTTGAGGTAGTGGTCCGTGTTTCAGGTTTTGCAGTTGAGGCCGACCTTGGTGCAGATTCACGTGTTCTGGGCTTTGCAGCAGCCTTGGCACGAGGTTTCACTTCTGTGAATGTCACCTCTACTGTTTTGGCACCTGTAGTAGATGCAGCGGTGCGAGGCTTGGCTTTTACGCGGCCTTTATATTCCTTCACGCCTTCTGTCTGTGCCTTGGCAACAGTTTTGGGGCGTGCGGGGGCGCTTTTAGAAGTGCGTGCTTTTGAAGCGGCTTTCTTCGCGTCAATAGGCTTGGCTTTCTTTTCCTTTTTAACCGGTATCTTCTTCGGTATCTGCGGAAGCACCAGCGTTGTTCCATCCTCGGCATGTTCCGTTACGATGGCATCGGCCCAAAGACGTTCTATGTTGTAGAAATCGCGGGGCTCGCGCTGAAACACATGTACCACCACATTCACATAGTCCAATAGGACCCATTCTGAATTGCCCATGCCCTCAACGTGCCATGGTCTATCAGTAAGTTCTTTCTTGGTGGTTTCCTGTATGCTGCCCGAAATGCCCTCCACGTGGGTATTCGAATCACCAGTGCAGATAACGAAGAAATCGCAGACCGTGTTGGGGATGTTGCGGAGATCCATCGTCACGATGTTCTTGCCTTTCCGCTCTTGAATGCCGTGGATTATAGTGGCTACAAGTAGTTCAATTTCCTTTGCCTTCGTAGTTCGGGCCATTCAATGCTGTTTAGATTTGCAAAGTTACCACAATATCACGCCCCCGTTTTGACCGAAACACCTTTGATAGGCCGAGTGCGCATCCATCTGGATGAGGTCGATTCGACCAACAACTATGCCCGCCAACTGCTGCACGACAGCTTGCCAGTGGAGGGTACGCTTATCACGGCCGCTCATCAGTCGGCAGGTCGCGGCCAACGCCAACACACGTGGGAAAGCGCACCATCCGACAACATCACCTGCAGCTACATCCTGCGGCCTGTCTTTTTGGCAGTAGACCGCCAATTCGCGCTCAGCGCAGCAGTGGCTTTGGCGGTGTATGATGCCGTGGCTGCAGTTTGTCCGAGCAGTGCCGATGCACTTCGCATCAAATGGCCCAATGACATTCTCATCGGTACGAAGAAGGTGGCCGGCATCTTGATAGAGAATGCTGTTCGCGGCCGCAATCTCGACACCTCTGTTGTGGGCATCGGTCTCAATGTGAACCAGCAGGCGTTCTCGGACGGACTGCGGGCCACGTCATTGACATTGACGGCAGGAGAGGTTTTGAAGGTGACAGAGGTGCAGGCCGCATTGAGCCTTGCGCTGGATTGCCGTTATTCCGAACTCCGAAGTTTAGACTATTCTTCCATCATGGAGGAATACAATCGCTTGCTGTATGGGCGCAATACGTGGCTTCAATTTTCAATCAACGGAGTGGACACTGAGACCAAGCTGCTGGGTGCGCAGCATTCTGGGTTGTTGAACCTGCTTCATGCCGATGGCAGCGTAACAGAACATCAGCATCATGAGCTGAGGCTGGATTTTGGGACGGGTGAGGTATGAGCCTACCAGCGGCCTGGTGCAGCGCAAGGCATCATCTCACTTGGTGGAAATTCGCTACACAAAGAGCTCGGCAGCAATGGTGTCGGCCATTAACTTGCCTTCGTTGCTCAGTGTGATCTTGTCATCCGAACGGATGAAATTAGTTGTGCCAATGCCTGCGATACCAGCGATGATGCGTGGCCACGCTGTTGTATCCAAGCTGTTGAGATAGGCGCGCTGCACGCCCCATTGGCAGCGCAGCCCGGTCATGATGTGCTCGTTTATGCGGTCGCGGACGGTAAGCACTTCGCTGCCCATTTCAGGTTTTTGCTCCGCGATACCTCGCACATAGCCCGCATTGCTGCGCACATTCCATTGGCGTGAGGTGCCGTTGAACGAATGGGCCGATGGGCCGATGCCCAGATAGTGCGCGCCTTGCCAGTAGGCCGAGTTGTGGCGCGAGATGTAGCCTTTGCGAGCAAAGTTGCTGATCTCGTAATGCTCAAATCCGCAGGCTGGAAGCATGTCCATGTTCATGCGGAAACAGGCCTCAGCAGTGGCCTCATCGGGTGGAAGTTGGGTGCCATGGCCGATGGCATGGTGCAGTTTGGTGCGCTTTTCCACCGTCAGTCCATAGGAGGAGATATGTTGGATGCCGAGTCCGATGGCGGTGTTCAGGTTCTGCTCCCATTGCGCGATTGTCTGTTGGGGCAGGCCGAAGATGAGGTCTATGCTTAAGTTGTCGAAGCCTGCATCTTGCGCATGACCTATGGCTGAGATAGCTTGCTGGGGCGTATGCATGCGGTTCATCCACAGTAGTTCTTGGGCAATGAACGATTGGGTGCCAAGGCTCAAACGATTGATGCCCAAGGCGCGGATCTCAGCCAATTTCTCTACCGAAAGGTCTTCTGGGTTGGCTTCGAGGGTCAGCTCGGCATCGGCATCTATGGTAAAGTGCCTTCTTATCTCATCCATCAGCAGCGCGATGGAGTGGGTGGGAAGCAGCGAAGGTGTACCTCCGCCAAAATAGACAGTCTTAATTGTTCTGTCCGACAGATAATGCTGGCGAATGACCACTTCCTGCACCATCGCGTCCACAAGTGCCTCCATCTGGCGCGTATTGGTGCTGAAATGAAAATCGCAGTAGTGGCATGCTCTGCGGCAGAAAGGGAGATGGAGGTAGATCAATCGGACAGTTCAATTGATCCCGCGAAGTGCAATGCGGAAGGTGGTTCCTTTTCCAATTTCGGAGTTGAGTACGAGGATGCGGCCACCATGATACATTTCCACTATTCTTCGGGTTAGCGAGAGACCAAGGCCCCAACCACGTTTCTTACTGGTGTATCCAGGCTGGAACACGGTCTCGAATCGGTCCTTGGGTATGCCCTTGCCAGTATCGGTAAGGTCGATGAGCACTTTTTCGGCCTCGCGATGCATCAATACGTGAATGCTGCCGTGGCCTTCCATGGCATCGATGGCATTGCGACATAGGTTTTCAATCACCCACGCGAACAACGGCACATTCATAGGTACCATAGTGGTGGCAGGCAGTTGGTTGTCCATGGTGAACGCGACCTTCTTGGAGCTGCGGGTGCGCATATAGTCCAGCGATTCGTGCATCACCTCGCCAATGGGCTGCGGCTCCAATTCGGGCACAGAGCCAATCTTGGAAAAGCGCTCTGTTATGGTCTCCAGCCTACGCACATCTTTTGCCATATCGTCCAAAGTGGCGCTGTCCACATCCTTGAGGCGCAGATATTCTATCCAAGCGATGAGGGATGAGAGCGGAGTGCCCAATTGGTGGGCGGTCTCTTTGGCCATGCCCACCCATACTTGGTCCTGTTCTGCCCTTCGCGAAATGCTGAAAGCGAAATAGGCCACTAAGATGAACACCGAGATGATGCCCAAACTCACGTACGGATAATATTTGAGGCGGTAGAAAAGCACGGAGTTGTCGTAATAGATCAGGTTGCGACTGCCGCCATACAACTCAATGACTATGGGTTCATTCTTCCCCTTTATGTCGTGCAATCGTTCGGTCCTATAAATACTGTCGTTGCTCCGTTCCTCATCAAAATTGCGCAACGAGATGATATTGTCGTCCTGATCGGTAAGGATGATGGGAATAGTGGTGTTGTCTTTGATCACCTCAAAAACGAAACTCAGGTCGCTGTCCGCATCAGTGCTGTTGGCCAGAAACTTCGTGCCTTTGGCCCACAGTTCCACCTTTTGGCGTTCCTGCTCTGCAAGGCTGTTCACAAGGTCGTTAGTATAGAGCAGCGATCCGATACCAATCAGCAGTGCCAAAGCGATAAGCAATTGCTTCCAACGTTGTTTTTTGGAATAGAGGTCCATGGGCGCCAAGGTCGTCAGTTAAAATGACTCAGCGACCTTTCAGATTGCGGTCTATCTCGCGCTTCACATCCTGATTCTTGATGCTGTCGCGCTTGTCGAAGAGTTTCTTGCCTTTGCCCAAGGCAATGTTCAGCTTGGCATAGCCAGCATCGGAAATGAAGAGACGCGTTGGGATGATGGTGAGCCCTTTGTCTTTCATCCTATTGCCCAGCTTTTTGAGCTCGCGTTTGGTGAGCAGCAGTTTGCGTTCGCGCTTGGGCTCGTGGTTGTTGTAGCTGCCCTGCTCATAGGGGCCAATGTGCAGGTTGAGCACCCAGAGCTCGTCATTTATCATGGTGCAATAGGCCTCGTTGATGCTCACATCCTTGTTGCGGATGCTTTTTATCTCGGTGCCCAAAAGCTCCATGCCAGCAGTGAATTCCTCCAAAAAGGCATATTCAAACTTGGCGGTACGGTTGGTGGCTATTACCTCCATCAGTTCTTGGCCACTACGTCCTCGCGCACAATGGTACGGATGCCGTCCACCTTGCGCAGGTTGTTGATGAGATTGTTGAGGTGCGTGACGCCTTCTACCAGCACCTTGATGTGCCCTTCGAACACGCCACCATTGCTCTCGAAAGCAATGCTCTGCATGTTCACATTCAAATCGCGGGAAATGA
>JBFYQB010000311.1:0-4464 GCA_041302955.1 Flavobacteriales bacterium | reverse complement strand
AAGTGGTGTTGCCTTTCTTTCTTGGGTCGGCTGTAGTTACTGCGATAACCTTCCCTTTCAATATCATTTCAAACGCAATGGCCTTCACCTGTGTGGCTTTTGCATTGGTCTTTGCCATTGTCCGTGCCATGTTTTTGGGACCAATGCTCATACCTCGTCAACGTACCTGGGAACGATGGCCGATTGTTCCAGCCGTTCTGCTACTTGGTACACTGATAGCCATCAAGACCGTGCTGCGTATCGGCCTGCATTTTTAAAGCTATATCGTCAGCTTGTACTGCAATGTGAAGCTTCGAGGAGCTTCCATGATTCCTGGACGCATGGAGAAGAACTCATTGGTCATGTTTTTCACAATGAATCCTACTGTTGAGCGCTTTCCGATGCGGTAGAATACTCGGCCATCCAAGCGCCAAACCCCGCTATCGTTCAGTTTCCGATAATCTGATATTCCAGGCAGCAACGATTCGAACTCCGCATCAATGCGATCCATGAAGCTGTTGTACTCGGCATTTATACCAACGGTGAATTTCCATAGGTCGAATTCGAGATCGGCTTTAAAAACATTGGCAATCCGGTATTTTAAGATGCTCTGTTGCTGAAGCGAATCGGGATTGGAGATGCTGGTGAACAGGTTTTGCATGTATACATTCACATTCAACTGTGTTGTGTCATCCTCGAGATCAGCGGGATAATTGAAAGTGTAGCCAACATACAGGCGCACAGGTACAGGGCCAATATTACCATCACCTGACAGACCAAGTTCAATGCCGGCGACACGTGCTCTGCTTACATTGAGAGGTTTGAAACCGAGTTTGGATTCACCATCTACTTCGTATAGGCCGATCGGGTATTCAATCATATCTCTCATCTCCATCCAGAAAACCGCTACATCTCCGTATGCATGCCAATTGGATATTTTGAAACCCTGTTTGATTGCCACTTCTGCTGACCACCCACGTTCTGGTCTCAAATCCGGATTTGGAAAAATGCTTATTGGTCCCAAGCTGGTGTTGATATATTTCTCACCTATGCTGGCAAATCTGAATGACTGCCCGAAGGAAGCACGAATGTTCGTCTTCTTAGCTACCTGATAGTTTATGCCAGCTCTGAACACTGGGCCAGATGATTGTGTGCCCAGTCCTTGCACCACATTCCATTCACTTCGGACACCAAAGAGCAAGGTGACTTTTTTGAGGAAATTCTTCTCCGCCTGAAGAAAGATGGCCGGATTATCTGTTACCGCAGATTCGGTGTAGAGAGAACTCATGGACCAGATGTGCTGATACTGAATCCCAGTGTTGAGCATAAATCCGTATTTGAATTCCTTCTGAATGCGGTAATCCATGAACCATACGTTCGAAACCGATGGGTCTTCATAATCGGCATTTCTTCGTTCAACTCGGAAGTAACGTGACCTCAAGGTGTGAATGCCGGCCTTTTCGTGCGTGTACTGTATCCAAGGGTCCACATTTACAAAAGTGTATTTGTCTTCGCTGCTGGTGCCGCTTAATGGTTTGTATGCTCCCTCATGGTTGTTTGCCCAAAGCACAAAACGTCCTGATTGTTGGTATTGTCCATTTCCATTGAGGCCATACGAGAGCCCCTTGACCTTGACACTCTGAACTCTTGTTTTGAAATTAAGTCTGAATGCCTGTCGTTGCCCACCTTGTAGATATGTAAGGTCGGAACTTCCATGAGCACCGACCACCAAGTCGAAATTCTTCCATCGTTGACGGTGAGAAAAGAATGCACCAGTAAAAACCGGAGAGGACGTCTTGTTCCACCAGCGGGCTTCTTCCACCTTAGGATTTGAATAGACGCCTTGATAAATTCTAAATTCAGTTTCCGGCTTGTCTTTGGCAAAACCAGTTCGGACATTGATAACACCGTTGATGGCCCCTGAGCCGTACAGTGCACTACTTGAACCTTTGACCACCTCAATCTGCTCAACAGTTTCCATTGGCAGGGCACTCCATTGAATATCCTGAAGATCTCCTGATAGAAGTGGTATGTCGTCAATGACCAATTGTACCCGGCTACCAACGCCATAGCTATAGCCGCTTCCTCCACGAATTGAAGCCTGTCCGTCCAGAATAGTAACTCCAGGCACTCTACTTACTGCGGCTTTCAGATCAGGCGATGCGGTGTTTTCTATGAGGTATTCTTTTACCACATCAATAGTCACCATTTCCTGACTTATCTTCTTTTCGTATTGGCTGCCCGTGACCACAACCACATCCATGGTTTTACTTTCAGTGCCAAGTTTCATAGACAGTTTAAGGTCTTCTCCCTTTGCAAGCGAAACCTTACGTTCTACTTTTTCATAGCCTATGAAACTGAAAGTGATGACATGGTCGCCTTCATCCAACTTTAACTCAAAGTTGCCATTGATGTCGGTTACTGTGCCAACGCCATTATCACTGACGATGTTCACACCGATAAGTGTTTCACCATTTGCACGGTCGCTGATCTTACCCGACACGGATTGGGCAACGGAGCTTATGCTTGAGCATACAAGCAGTAGAAGTAGAAATGACCTCATGGAGGGAGTTTATTACAGTTGGCGAAAGTAAGTATGGGCCACAAAGTGCGGGTTGGTATGTCAGCTCAGTTATTAGTAACAGATCGTGTAGAATGCGAGTGGTTCTATCTCTTCTCTTCACAGATGCCATTTGAAAAATAATGTAGCTTTGCGACCGTTCAAAAAAATTGAGGCATTCATCGTCATCATCACCCATGAGCACAGGAGGAAATAATATAAGTAGGTTCATCTTTCCAGTACTGTTGACCCTTTCTGGGTTGGCTATAATCTACTCTTCGTTGGTAGGAGGACAGAATGTTTACTGGCTGCTTGGTGGCATACTCATTGCGCTGGTTGGTCTGTTTGCGATATTGATGATTCTTGATAAGCTGCCAAGCACGATTCAAAAGGCTCTGTTTTTTGCCTTTATTCCATTGGCTTTGGTCACGGCTTTCTTCTCATACAAGTCTATTGATGAGCCTATAAAATTTGAGATAGAGAAAAAGAAACGTTATGCGGATGTTATTGCCAACATTAAGGTGATACGCGATTGGCAGTTGGCCTATAAATCCGAGAAGAAGGTTTACGCACCCAATTTCGATTCCTTGTTCAGCTTTGTGAATACTGGCACATTCTCTGTTATTCGTGCAAATGGAACTGTTCCAGACACGTTAACTGAAGCGGAGGCGGTTAAATTGGGTATCGTTTCACGTGATACTGTAATCGTGAGTGTTCGTGATTCCCTTTTCAAATTGGGAGGAGAGATCAACGATGTTCGTTTCATTCCTTTCAGTAATGGTAAGGAATTCACTATGGGGGCTGCTATGATCGAGAAAGGTCAGATGCAGGTTCCTGTATTTGAGGTTTACGCCAGTAACGAGGATATATTTCAGGATATCGAACCGCTTTATTACAAGCGTGAAGATGGTATCAAAGTCGGTTCTTTGACCGACCCGTCCACTAGTGGAAACTGGGAATAGTTCGGTTGACGAATCCGTTTTTCGGAAACGTCTGCATTTGCTTCCCGATAGAGCTGAAGAGCTCTCATCTTTAAATATCCGATCCTATTTGGAAATCTCCCGGCATGGAATTTCCATGTTGCATGTTGATGCAAGTCTGCGTAAGGCCTTATCCATTGAACAATACGAGTTTCCTTTTACACACGACAATGCTCGTTGGGTTTCGGTGGTGAAGCAGGTATTGGGTCGATTTGATTCACTACATGCGGACTTGATTTTGATAGATGGCCTTCTGACATCTGTTATCCCGGCAGATTTGAACTCCAATGACGAACATGCACTGAAAGCGTTATTACTCTTGGAACACGGACTGCGACCTGATACTTCGGTCATCAGAACCCCTTTAGAAGCATGGGATGCTCTGTGCGTATCATTGATTCCATCAGCATTGTGGAGGATTTTGCCGAATACCCGAATTATGCCAAGTCTTGGAGCTTGGATGCCTTCGCTACTTCGAAGGCCAACGGCACACCATATGCATCTTTATGTCACGGAACGTGATTTTCAGATTGCTTTACTCGCTGGTCGCAATCTTCTTCTCCATAATACGTTTGTTCATGACGGGCCTTCAGACGTTCTTTATTTTACATTGGCCACTTTGGAGCAGATGTCAATTCTGCATACTGATGTAGCAATCACCCTTTATGGCAAAGTAACCAAAGGAGATGCAATGCATGAGCTTTTATCTAAGTATGTGACAAGGATCAATTTTGGGGAGAAGCCAACCGAACTGACCTATAGTTATGCCTTCAAGGATTTTGAGGACCAAGCTTTCCCATTCATTTTGAATGCTCCGCTATGCGCATCATAAGTGGTAGATTAAAGGGTAGGGCCATCCGCCCACCGCGTAACTTGCCAGTACGGCCTACCACAGACATGGCCAAAGAGGGCTTGTTCAACATCATCGCGAACCGCTTTGACCTA
>JBFYQB010000310.1:0-3905 GCA_041302955.1 Flavobacteriales bacterium | reverse complement strand
GCCAGATGTGCACCTGCTCTTCCCCGAACTGTGCTCGTGCCTCATCCTTGTTCATGCCTTGGATATCTCCATACATGCGCTCGTTAAGGGCCTGATTCTTCGTCACATCAAGATCGGTCTGGCCAGTAACATCAAGAATATTGGCCAGAGTATTCTGCGCACGTTTGAGTGCCGAAGTGTAGCCCTTATCAAAACGGTAACCTTTGAGTTTTTCTCCAGCCTTACGGGCTTCTTCTATGCCTTTGGGGGCAAGTTCCACATCGACCCAGCCGGTAAAGCGGTTCTGGGCGTTCCATTCAGATTGTCCGTGACGGATGATGACGAGTGTTGACATTTCTTTCTATTGAAGTTCAATTATAAAAATTCAAAGTTCTGCGGACGCCCCCCTGTGCAGCCTATTTGGATATTACTTCATCATTCACTTTTCCAATTTCTGCAGGCCGTTGTCAGTGATCCGTTTCAAGTGGCTTTTGATGGAGCGTTTGCGGTGGTCGTTAAGGTTATCAATGAAGAGCTTACCATCCAGCATTTCAATACCATGTTGTATCCAACGGGCAGCAATATCAGTGAACACGCCTTCCATCGGCTGCATCTTCTCGTCCAGATAAGAGACGCGCACTGCGCTATAGCGTTCCACACTGCCCTGATAATCGGGAATGGAGATATCACTCTCAATGCCTACCACCAACGGATTGGTGAACGCAACGACTTCAGGATTCACCAACACCAAGGTCAATTGCTCCGCTGCGGTGGCATGGCGGTCGTAACGGGTTTCCACAGCAATGATGCGAACATTGACACCTACGTGCTTGGCCACCATGCAGGGATGACGCAGCGTAGACTGAGCCTGACGCATGACCTTGACCAGATCGGATACAGGAACTGACCTGCCTACCGCCTGCGCCTGAGTGGTGAGTATGGCATTACCATAAAGGGGAAGGTCTTTTAGCACAACGAGGATAACTGTGTCAAAGCGTCATAGTTTGAGGTGAAGCATGCAGCTATGCTAGCACCTTGCGGCCACCTTACGTATTTAATCGTTGGCGTAGTTCCTTACAAACTGATAGAGCAGCCTAACTCCTACTCCTGTACCACCTTTCAGGCGATAGTCAGACTCCGATTCCATGACGCTCGGGCCTGCAATGTCCAAGTGTATCCAAGGATAGTCTGTGAAATAGTGCAGGAAAGTGGCCGCAGTGATATTGCCTCCGGCTGCACCGCCCATGTTGCGGATATCGGCCACATCGCTCTTGATGGCATCATGAAACTCGCGCCACATAGGGAATTCCATCATCCGCTCGTATACTTCTTCGCCACTCTTGGCCAATAGTTCTCTTTGCGGAGCCTTATCTGCACACATTGCAATGCCATGATGGGCTGTTATCCGAGCTGCTGCACCTGTAAGTGTAGCCAGATCTATTACCAGTTCGGGCTCATATTGCTTGGCATAATGAAGGGCATCAGCAAGAATGAGGCGGCCTTCTGCATCGGTGTTCTGCACTTCAACGGTGGCACCGCTCATCATTACAAGCACATCATCGGCCACAGTGGCCTTGCCATCTATTCGATTGTCGGTAGATGGTACCAGCCCCACTACATGCACCGGAAGCTTGTTTGCCGCTATGGCGCTCAACGCACCGGCCACAGCAGCGGCACCGGCCATGTCGGTCTTCATGCCTTTCATATTGCCACCATGTTTGATGTCATATCCACCTGTGTCATAGGTAACACCTTTGCCCACCAGCACTATGGGACGACTATTTATAGCACCCTCTGGACGATATTCCATGATGCTGAATGATGGGTCTTCCACGCTGCCTTTATTCACACCCAATAGACCTCCCATGCCCAGCTCCGCAATACGCTTTCTGCCAAGCACCTTCACTTCAAATCCGTTCTGAGCACCAAGAGCCACAAAACGTTTGGCCAATTCAGTGGCCGTCAGTGTGGCAGGTGGCTCGTTGACCAGGTCGCGGCCAATGCAGGTTGCAGCAACCAGATTACTCACCTCGGTCAACGCATCCTGCGAGATGGAAAGGTCGTTCACGTTAAGGGTCTTAAGGCTGTTGGGCTTGGCCTTGTCTCCGGTCTTATAGGTGAGGAACTGATAGTTGGACAACGCCATGCCTTCGCACACCTGCAACACATATTCCTTGTTGAGCGCTCCGGTGTTCATCAATGATGCCTTGACCACTCCGTCAGCATTGAGCAGTGTACGGAGCTTGGCTCCCAAGGCTCGATAGGCCTGATTTCGATAGGCGGTCTCCTCCTCAAATTTGGCTTTCACCACCATGACCGTTCCATGGGCAGTAGGAATCTGATATACAAGCTCCTCCTTGCTCACCTTGTCCTTCAATCGGTCTGCAATGCCTTCGGGCAGTACTATTCGGGCCAGGTCACCCTTGGTAGCAATAAGGTGGATGACCACTTCACCGATCACATCGGTGCTGGTGAGTTGTAAAGGAGATCGCATCATGATAAGTTACTTTTATTGCTTTGCTGTAAGAGCGCGCGAATATAGGCGTTAGCTTGGGCATCAAGTATATAGGGAATTCTACACTGAACTTCCAATTCGCACCCGATAAGCACACCCTCATTGGAGCATTTCGAGCAAAGGGCGGATGCTCCAGCGTTCTTCCATCAAGTCCCAGTCGTATGGTCGTATCCTCAAAATGTGGGATACCATTCCACGGTCGTGCGGTCGTGTCTCTGAAATACGCGAGCTCATTCCACGGTCGTGCGATCGTGTCTCCGAAATGTGCGAAGCCACTCCACGGTCGTGCAGTCGTATCTCCGAAATGTGTGATGCCACTCCACGGTCGTGCAGTCGTATCTCCGAAACGCGCGAAGCCACTGCAATCGATTTCTGTCGATGCACGGAAAGTCGGGATGCCACTGGAATCGATTTCTGTCGATACACGGAAATGCGGGATGCTGCTCCAGAGCTCTCTGGGCGTCACTTCGAAGTGCGCCTATTCCCAAGAAAAAGCAAAGGCTAGATACCGAACTACGGTCTGTAGATCGCGATCTCCGTCTTTCCAGCGGAGGTCACAAAGCCACGGTACATGCCTTCGGTGTTGAAGGGCATGGCGATGTTGCCCTGCGCATCCACAGCAATGAGGCCACCATCTCCGCCCAATTGTAGCACACGGTTCTGGATCACCTCGTTTGCGGCATCGGCCAAGGACAGCCCACGGTATTCCATGAGGCAGGAGACATCGTAAGCCACCACACCACGGATGAAAAACTCGCCACTGCCTGTGCAGCTGATGGCACAGGTGGCATTGTTGGCGTAGGTCCCGGCCCCGATCATCGGGCTATCGCCCACGCGGCCCCATTTCTTGTTGGTCATGCCGCCTGTGGACGTGGCAGCGGCCAAGTTGCCATGCACATCGCAGGCCACGGCCCCAACGGTGCCGAACTTGGAATCCTTCTTGTCGCTGTGGTCGAGCTGGAAGGCTTCGCTGTCGCGGAGGTCGAGCCATTGCTTGTGGCGCAGGTCATTATGGAAGTAGGAAGGCTCTTCCAAGGTGTAGCCAAGTGTTTTGGCGAAGTGCATCGCGCCATCGCCCGCAAGGAACACATGGTTGCTCTTCTCCATCACATCCCTTGCAAGCGCAATGGGATTGCGAATGCCTGTGATGAGCGAGACCGCCCCGGCATTGCGGGTGCGCCCTTCCATGATGGAAGCGTCCATCTGGTGGGTGCCATCGGCTGTGAAGACGCTGCCCCGCCCAGCATTGAACAATGGACAGTCTTCCAGCACACGAACAGCCGCCTCTACGGCATCCAATGCACTACCTGCTTTGCTAAGGATGTCATGACCTGCATCCAACGCCTGTTGCAATGCGGTGGTGTATTCCTGTTCCTTGGCTGGGGTCATGTGCCCACGGAGCAGTGTGCCT
>JBFYQB010000309.1:0-11255 GCA_041302955.1 Flavobacteriales bacterium | reverse complement strand
TCTTCCAGAAGTTCTTCTACTGGAATGCATTCAACCTGCACTTGTTCGAAATTTCGGTGGGCATCCTTCCCTACCCTATCACCTTTCTTGTGACGGATGTGATCTCGGAAATCTACGGCCAGAGGCGCGCCAACGCTGTGGTCACCGCAGGGCTGGTGGCGAGCGTTTTTGTGCTCGGAGTGGTGAGCGTAGCCAATGTGGTTCCCGCCACCGCTTGGTCTCCTGTCAATTCAGAACTATTCAGCAAGGTCTTCGGTCTCACGGGGATTTCGGTGGGCGCTTCAATGGCCGCATACCTCCTTGCGCAGTACATCGACATCCGCGTGTTCCATTTCTGGAAGAAACTCACTAAAGGCAAGCACCTCTGGCTTAGAAACAACGCCTCTACTATGACCTCACAATTGGTGGATACCGCCACAGTGCTGGTATTGCTGTGCGCCATGGGTGTGATCGACTGGTCGCTATTCTGGCCATTGTTCGGAAGCGGCTACCTGTTCAAGGCCATCATCGCGCTTTTGGACACTCCTTTCTTCTACCTGGCCACTTGGGCCATCCGCAAGCGATTGGGCGTTACAGGCACAGAAGAGATCGAGTTCTAACACCCCGGTTTGTCCATCGCTTAACATGGCAAGGCGCACGGCACGGGGTAAATCTGTATTATTGCAGCCTTGAAAAATATGCGGGTGCTGGACAACATATATAGTGCGAAAAGCAGAGGGCAAAGGCAGTTTGCGCTGCTCGTGGATCCCGACAGAATTGGCGGGAACGACCTTGCCCGCCTTGCTCAACGGGCGCAGAAGAGCGGTGTTGATATGCTCTTCGTTGGTGGAAGCCTTTTGGTGAATGATACGCTTCATGCCTGTGTCCAAACCATAAAGGACAACTGCAACATCCCTGTGGTGCTATTCCCAGGCGACAATATGCAGGTGGTGCCCAATGCAGATGCCATCCTTCTTCTGTCTGTTATTTCTGGCAGAAATGCCGAGATGCTCATAGGCAAACACGTGGTTGCCGCACCTCGATTGAAACACAGCGGATTGGAGATCATCCCAACCGGATATATGCTCATTGACAGCGGACGGCCTACAACGGCATCGTACATGAGCAACACGCAACCCATTCCGCGCGACAAGGACGATATTGCCTCATGCACTGCCATGGCGGGCGAAATGCTGGGCCTGAAGTGCATCTTCATGGATGGCGGCAGCGGTGCGCAGAACTCTGTTTCTGAGTCGATGATACAGGCGGTTGCTTCAAACGTGAACATTCCACTCATCATCGGTGGCGGGATACGCACTGCGGAGATGACCCGCGCCAAGTTTGAGGCCGGAGCCAACATCGTGGTGGTGGGCAATGCCATAGAAAAGGAAAGTGCGCTGCTCGAAGAGATGGTGTTCGCAGCCCATTCGTAAGTATTTGCGGCAAGCCCTGATGGTGTGATGCCGGATATGTCAAACATCTTTTCCAGACACAATTTGCTGAGGCCCGAGAAATTGGCCGAGATCGTGGCTGTAGTGTTCAGCTTCCTCTACACCTATCTCTATATAAAAGGAAACCCTTGGTGCTGGGCGTTCGCACTTGTAGGATCGGCTATTTTCATGATTCTCTGCTATCAAAAAAAACTGCTGGCCGAAAGTGCACTTCAGCTTTTTTATGTGGCGATGGCCGTTTATGGTTACGTCACCATGAGCGACACGTGGCAGACCAACTCGTGGGGTTGGGGTCATCACCTCATTTTGATTGCCCTCGGCACCGTGATGATGTTCGGCATGGCTGCGGCCCTAAAAAGATTCACCGATGCACAGATGCCGCTCGAAGATTCATTCACCACGGCCTTTGCGCTCGTGGCCACATGGGTAATGGTGAATTATGTGCACGAGAATTATCTCTATTGGATCGTGATTGATGCCGTATCGGTGCATCTCTATTGGAAACGGGAGCTTTACTTCGGATCGGCCCTCTATTTCGTTTACACCTTAATGGTCACAGCAGGATATTTCGGATGGATGTGACAACAGCTCCACGCATCATTGCCATCATCGGACCAGAAAGCACGGGCAAGACCACTTTGGCCCAGCAACTGGCAACACATTTCAACGGGGCATTAGTTAGGGAATATGCACGTGAATTTCTGGGTAATTATGGCCATAGCTATAGAGAAGATGACCTTGCCATTATTGCTCAAAAGCAGTTTGATCTGGAGCAACAGGCCATTGCAAGCGGCAGGTCCATCGTTGTGTGTGACACCGACCTACTGGTGATAAAGGTGTGGAGCGAGGTGCGCTATAACCGCACGGCCCCAAGCATCGACAGCCTTATTGCCCAGCAACCACCGCGCCTGCATCTTCTCACCTTGCCCGATCTGCCGTGGGAATATGATCCGCTGCGCGAAAATCCTGATGACCGGGACAGCCTGTTCGATCATTATCAGCGGATTCTGACCAAAATGGACAATCCGTTCTTAATAGTAGGTGGAATGGGCGAAAATCGTCTGAACAACGCTTTGAAAGCGTTAGAAACTGCAATGGCTTGAATTCTCCGGTAATCGGATAGCTGATCTGATCATTGCTTAGGCTCATCGTTTTTAAAGCAATGAGATATCCTAAAAATCTCGAAATACTCAAAGCTCTCGCATTGGTCAAATGAACTTTGCAACCAAGCCGCGATGCCATTGGATGGATAGACAAAATCTGCCGCTGCATCCAAATAGATGATGTGTGATGAAGTGCCGATTTTCTGCGCTTCTATCGTCCCTGCGCCAGCTACACCATAAATTCCATTTTCTGTAAGACACGGGTAAACATTGGCCTTGAAATTCTCTATTCCAGTAGGCTGACTGAAGCATTGCATGTCCCAATGATAAAGAACCCCTAATGCTGCCCATTCGGGACAGATGAAAACGTTCGCATTGGGAAATTGAACACGCAATTCCTTGATTCTGCTGACCACACCACGTAAATCCCGTTTGTTACTAACATCGGGATTCAGAGTGACAAGAAATAACAAGACAAGCACCCCTGCTAACAGCGTAAAAGCCCGTGGCTTGGAAAAAAGCCTGTCGGCAAACAATGCCAAGGACAAATAGTAGGCTGGTGTAACAAAAATCAGATATCGATCGAGCCACATGGGCACGACATAAGAGAATAAGAACATCAAAATAAATGGCAACAGAAACCAGAATATCACAACGCGTTCGCCAAGAGTAAGTGGTGTGCTACCTTTCCAACAGATATGTATCAGTCCAGCTGACAGAAGCAAGATGCAAACAACCACCACGACCGGCTGGTTAGAGAAATTCCAAAGCATCGTATACATACTATCTATGCCATTTGGAGGAGACAACCACGTACCCTTGCTTGCCGACTCAGAAAAACGATGAAAGAGCACTGATACGTATGGAAAATATCCTATCAGTGAAATAATCAGGCTAATGAGATAAAAATAGCCACGCTGTTTTGAGACACCATTTCTCGTGAGTGACCAAATCGAAAGTACCGATTGCACAAAGAGCACCCAAAATCCGAAAAAGTGGGTGTAGATAAGTAACCCATTGACGACCGAAAGGCCAAGGATATACCACCATGAACGACTTGTCAGGAATAGAATCCGCACAAAAAGCAGCATGGAAACACTGGTCAATAATGCGAATAGCGCATAGCAGCGTGCCTCATGCGAAAACATTACATGGTAATTTGAAAAAGTGAATAACAAGGATGCCACAACACCGACCCGTAAACCGCGTATCTCCTTACCCAGCAACAAAATGATCACTGCGGTCAAGGAACTGAATAGCACAGGCAGAATCCTAACCGCAAATGGTCCTATTCCAAATAAACGTGTCCAATAGTGCAACAACAATTCCCACAGTGGGGGATTGTTGCCTGTCATTAAATGAGAAATTATGACCTGCGGCCGCATTCCGGCCATATAGATGGAAAATGGTTCATCACCTGCAATGGATTGACTTTCGACAAACCAGACCTTGAGCACAAGATTCACAACTAGGACAATGAACCCCACTAGGACAAGATGCAATCGATGGTTCAAGATCATTCACGCTTTAACTAGAAGACCCATATCGTCACCTTGATCCGTATAAAAGGAAACTCATTTGGCCAAAAGTAGGGAACGGCCCGCGTTCTGGTCATAAAAATCACGAACCTCAACCCTGATGAAAGGCCGCGCCACAGCCCATAACCCGACCAACCGATTCTTGAAGGATGAGCGGGTGAAGGATGAATGGTGCGATGTAGAAGAGGATGAGAAGGTGCGCACCCGCATCATCGACATTCACCCCAAGACCATCGTAAATAAGGTACCAAGCACGGATGTGCCTCTTAACTGGTCGGCCAATCCATATCAAGGTTGCGAGCATGGTTGCAGCTATTGCTATGCAAGACCAACGCACGAGTATTGGGGATATGGCGCAGGCATCGATTTCGAGAGCATCATCATGGTAAAGCGCAATGCGGCCGAACTGCTGCGCCAGACCTTTAACAAGCGATCATGGATGGGCGAAGCCATCATGATGTCGGGCAATACGGACTGCTATCAGCCGGTAGAGCGTGAACTTGGCATAACCCGCAGTATGCTCAAGGTGTGTTTGGAACATCGCAACCCCGTTGGCATTATCACCAAGAACAGCCTCATACTAAGGGACATAGATCTTCTTTCGGAGATGGCCGCCATGGGACTAGCACATGTAAACATCAGCCTAAACAGCCTTAATGAGGAATTGCGCAGACTCATGGAACCGCGAACAGCCACTGTTGCCCAACGCCTTAGGACCATTGAAGCTCTGACCAATGCCGGAATTCCTGTACATGTGCTGATGGCCCCAGTAGTGCCGGGCCTCAATGCCCATGAGATGTTTGATCTGGTAGAGACTGTTGCGCAGCATGGTGCCTATGATGTGGGCTACATCCTGATTCGACTAAACGGCCATCTTGAGGAACTGTTCGACCAATGGCTTATCGCCAATTATCCTGACAGGCGCGACAAGGTGATGCGCCAGATAGCTGAAATGCATGGTGGTCAGGTGCATGATACCCGAAGCACCGTTCGGATGCGTGGAGAAGGAACGATGGCAGAACAATTGAGACAAACCTTTGCCTTGGCGAAACGTAAATTCATGCCCGAAACCAAGCGTCCGACATTCAATTCTTCCTTGTTCAGACGCATTGAGGGTGGACAGCAGTCGCTGTTCTAAGGTGTTTAGGAGGAAGAACCAAGGCTAGGGAATTTGTACTGATAAACCGACCAGTATAGATGTTCTGAGGGAAATACATGGATGTTACAGTTTTCCTTGCTGCAGATGAGGCCGTGTAAATGCCGGAATTGAACGCCATTCGGCATCCCTTGCGAACTGTCAGCGGGAGATGCGCTCTTTGGCCCAACTTAGCGCAAGATCAAGTTGCTCCTTGTGAGTAAGCGTGGAGTTGTCAAGCACAATGGCATCGGGTGCCTGACGCAATGGGTCTTCGGCCCTATGGGTATCCTCGTGGTCGCGCTGAGCCAGATTGTGGTTTATCTCCTGAAACGATACATTCTGTCCCTTGGCAATCAGCTCGTCATATCTGCGCTTGGCGCGGATATCCGGCCTGGCGGTCATGAAAATTTTCAGTTCGGCATGAGGGAATACCGCAGTGCCAATGTCTCGCCCGTCCATGACGACTCCGCCTTTCAGCCCCATCTGCTGCTGAAGAGAGCGCAGCTTCGCGCGGACCTGTTTGATAATGCTGACCTGACTCACCACGGACGACACCCGCATAGAACGTATCTCCTGCTCCACATTCTCTCCATTGAGGATGGTATCAGCCTGTGCAGTTTGGGAATTAGGCGCAAAATGAATTGAGATGAGTGGTAAGGCATCAATGATGGCGTGAGCATTCACGTGGTGCTCATCGGCCCACCCGTTGCGCAATGCAAAAAGCGCCACAGCCCTATACATGGCCCCGCTATCCACGTAGGCATAACCCAACTGAGAAGCAATAGCTTTTGCAATGGTACTCTTGCCGCAGGATGAATAGCCATCGATGGCAATGGTGATGGGCCGCTGCACCATTTAGTCTGTCTGGGGTTCTACGACCTCGGCCTTCTTCTCTTTCTTGGGTCTTGGCGTACGTACCATCTTGACATGCTGACCCAGATTGGTGCTGATGGAGATCTGATTGGTGCCACCGGCAAGGTGATATGTGGCTCGACCATAGGAGATGGTGAACCTGTTTATTTTGACACCTACTCCCCAACTGAAACCAGCTGTAGCGGGTTTGGAGCTGACCTTCAGTTCCTGCCTACGACCATAGTTATAACCCATGCGTACCATGATGCGCTTCGCAATGGTAAGCTCGGCACTGAAAATGAGGTGGCGCATGATGGCATCACCAATATTGGGTTCATACTCGTAGGCCTCTCCAGTTAGCGGGTCAATGGCCGGAGGGGAATTGGTGGGGTCTTGATACGTGAGGTCGGGTTGTTGCAGATCACGGATGATCATCGTCATGCGCAAAGGAACATACTTGAGTTTCTTACTTATGCCGATGTCGAGCCCGATGGGCAGCGGTTCGTAATTGCCTTCTACATACGGGTCAAGCTGGCTACCGAGATTGCGTGCCACGATGCTCACGGTCCAATCGGTCTTCGGGTCGTGAAACATGCCTGCGAGGTCAACGGCAAGTCCGAACGATCCGTATTCCGCATATTGAGAATACATCATTTTAAGGTTTGCGCCAGTGCTGAAGTACTTGCCAAAGGGTTTGGCCCAAGATGCGTGAAGCACTCCATCATTGGCGGAGAAAGTACCTTGCACATTGCCAGTCTCATCGGCCCGAGTAAAGCTGCCGTAATTCACATGCTTAAGCCCGAAAGCCATCGTGCCCACCTTGTTGAATGTGTGGGCATATCCTACATATCCATAATTGATATCCGCGTAGTAATTGGTAAAATCGGTGACCAGATACTTATGCATAGAACTATCCAATATGGCCGGGTTGAGATAGACCAGGTCGAGGTCACCATCTTTGATGGCGTTCATACTTCCGCCCATGGCAGCATCGCGAGCCGAAGTAGTAAGATTGAGAAAGCTGTAAGTGCCATTACCTCCCAACTGAGCGAAGGCAAAAGTGGCAGGTAACACAGCGAGGGCAAGGAGTATGAGGTGTCTCATGCGCATCAGGTGGACAAAGAAAAGGATAATGACGGGGCCTATAACGCAGAAAACAGGAACTTATTGTGAAGTCACCTCACATTTTCATCCATTGATATGCAACTTGTTGCATTTGCGGCATTGGCGCTTGACTGCTGAAGATGCCATAGATAGCCGAACCGCTGCCTGTCATACTCGCATATATGGCCCCGTGGGCATACAATTGCTCCTTGATATCTTGCAACAAAGGATATTCCAAAAAAAGGCCTTTCTCAAAATCATTATGCAGGCAAACCTTCCAAGTTTCCAAAGGTTGAGCCACCAATTTGCTCAGTGATGGCTGCGAAACATGGGGCCTGACACTCGCATACGCCTGCGCGGTGCTAATATGAATATTGGGACATACAAGCAGAAGGTGATATCCAGCCAGATCAATGGAGGTTGTGGTCATCACCTCGCCTCTGCCGCTTACAAACTTCGGCCTATTGTCTATAAAGAACGGACAATCGCTGCCCAACTCTGCTGCCATGGCCTCCAAATGGTCGGTGGTATGCCCGAGGGAGAACAGGTCGTTCAACATCTTGAGGGCAAATGCACCATCTGCGCTGCCCCCACCTAGTCCAGCCCCTATGGGTATCTGCTTATGCAAGTGCATACGAACAGCAGGCAAGGGCTGGCGATCGTGCAACATCTGATAGGCCCGTTGGCAAAGGTTGGGCTTCCCATCATCAGGCACATGGAGCCCAGAGCTAGAAAAGGTGATGCAACCTGAAGGCGATGAACCATCCACCACCGCCTCCAGTATATCATGCATCGGCACGGGGAGAAAAACGCTTTCTATGGCGTGAAAACCATCTTCCCGCTTGCGAAGAATATGGAGTCCGACATTGATCTTTGCGTTAGGATATACGATCATGGTGCGAAAGTACTATGTGATACGCGGGTGTTGGGAACAGGAAGGGCTTTCGTGTGTTGAAATGAGCTTCACCTAAAGGCTAACTTTGACGCAATGGATCACAATCCGATAGATAAGGACCGTACGACCGACTCACCAGGCACATTGACCTATCCGCACACCATTGGCGGGGTGGTCATCCGTCCTGAGGACGTTGGGCGTATAAAAAGCAATGCTCTTGCGGCTATGACAGAGCAGACAGAGCTGCAATTGGAGCAGATTCGCGAACAGATACGGTTGTTGGCCACCCAAGTGGATAGAATAGAGCAGCGTAAACAGATATCGCTGCTCATCTACGGTGCAGAAATGGGTTTCGACCCACTCATTGGCCACATATATGACCTTTACCGAAAGCGCGATGGTAAGCTGCTACTGAGCATGGTTAAGCCCGTGGAATGGGGGCGCAGCATACCCTATGAACATGTTGCATCTGTAAAACTCCTCAGTGACCATACTTGGGAGATATTGGACCGACCGACCAACCAATGAACCCCATAGGCCCAAATGTGAACATCAGTGAACGTGCCACCCTCGGAGTAGGAGTGCGTATTGGCGCCAACACCATCATCCACGAGGGCGTTCAACTTGGAGATCACAGCATTGTGGGCAGTAACTGCATCATCGGTGAGCCGCTTTCATCCTACTATGAGGATGATTCATATGTACAGCCATCGACCATCATCGGAGCACATGCGTTGGTTCGCAGCCATACGGTCATCTATACAGCCTCCACCTTTGGTGATCACTTCCAAACCGGCCATCATGCCGTAATCCGTGAACATTGCGCCATAGGCCATCATTGCTCCATCGGTACATTCAGTGATCTGCAAGGGCATGTTACCATGGGCAATTATTGCCGTCTCCATAGCAGTGTGCACCTTGCCAAGGGCAGCGTATTGGGCGACCATGTGTTCATCTATCCTTATGCGGTGCTAACCAATGACCGCTTTCCGCCTTCCATGACCACCAATGCGCCAGCCATTGGCCATTATACCCAGATCGGGGTGCATGCGGTAATATTGGCGGGTGTATCCATTGGTGCGCACTGCCTCATAGCTGCCAACGCCACGGTTGCTAATGATGTGGACGACCATTCCTTCATGATCGGATCACCAGCCGTGCTCAAAAAAGATGTACGTGACCTGAAAGGTGAAGACGGCTCACCCCTTTACCCATGGCCTGCCCGTTTCGACCGGGGAATGCCATGGAAGAATGATATGTGAAGCCCTATGCTTAGCATTTCCATCATCATTCCCTGTTATAATAACGAATCTCAATTGCCCACCACCTGTGCTGCCATTGCGAACGCAGCAGCAGAAATGCGGCAGAACGGCATCCGCCTTCAACTGGTGCTTGTAGACGATGCATCGACAGATGGTACATGGCAGATCATCACCACACTCAAGAAGGAAAAAGACTTTGAGGTCTCCGGCCTACGGCTTGGCAGCAATGTTGGGGCCTACAACGCAATTGTGCCTGGGCTGAAGCATGCATTGGGCCGTGCGATCATCGTCATGGCCGCAGATGGAGACGACCCACCACAACTCATTCCTCGCATGGTCGAGCTATGGAAAGCTGGGCACGACCTAGTACAGGCCGTGCGCAGTCCGGAAAGCCGTGGCGGCACACCGCACCTTGCTGGGCGCTGCTTGTACGGCATGATGCGCCTGATGGGCATGCGCAATATTCCCTCAAGTGGCTGTGACTTCATGCTGGCCGATATCCTTGTTGTACAGAATGCCTTGAACAGAGGTATACGCCCCGGCAACACGCTGTTACAGCTCTATCAATACGCCAATAAGGTGGTCCATATTGACTATGTGAAAGGAAGGCGCCCATCTAAAGGATGGACATTCAATAAAAAGCTGCGCCTTTTCGGTGCAAGCATCCTGACCGCCTTGAATTTTACCGAGGTAATGGAGAGCGTCACTATTGAGGAGACCATCTGAAAGCCTGTTCAAATCTTTCGATCAACATCCACCCCCTTCTTTGGCGACTTGAATAGCTTTGTACCGATGCAATTAGGCGATAATACGGACGAGATAATGCTTGAGGTGAAGAAGCTTCAGGCGCTTATCGCTGAATGTTGTCCGGAGGTAATGAATCACCGATTCAAATTGGCTCCCGACATTATTGAGCTGAAAGATGAGGTGGACATCCTCAACAGGCATCGTCTCAACATCCTTGCAGAGGCCATCGGCACCAAGAAAACACTCTGATACATCATGCTTGACAAATTGAAACAGCTGCAACAGATGAAGCAGCAGATGGATGCTGCCAAAGAACGGCTCAACCACATTTCCGTGAAAGGCGAATGTCAGGGGGTCACGGTTGTGGCCAATGGCAACAAGAAGATCACGGAGGTCATCATTCCCCAAGCTGCCCACGAGCGCAACGACCACGAGGCCCTTGCCGAATTGGTGCTCACTGCCACCAACAGCGCCATCGCTCAAGCCGAGAATGTGTTTGAAAGCGAGATGCGTTCCATGGCCGGAGGCATGATGGGCGGTCTCGGACTTTTCTAAACCTCGCCCCCTACCCTTTCACCTTTAACAACGACTGCCAAAGCAGCTCCGAACTGCGCTGCCACGTGAATTGCGCTGCTTGGTGCTTTCCCCTGGTAACAAGTTGGTCCCGCAAAGGGCCATCGCCCCAAAGCTGCACCATAGCTGCCATGATGGATGCTTCGTCCAATGGGTCGACCAATAGCGCACCATCGCCTGCCACTTCAGGCATGGCTGTCACATTGGAAGTGATAACAGGCACTTCCGCCTGAAAGGCCTCAATGATCGGAATGCCGAATCCCTCGAAGGTCGAAACATATAGACTGGCGAACGCAGCACCCAATAGCTGTTGCAATTCCTCTTCAGCCACACGGCCCGCGAAGACCACATCGTCTTTATGGGCCATCTGCTGCAAAGCGGCCTTCATCTCGGCCGTCCACCATTGCCTATTGCCCACCATCACGAGTTTCACCGGTTCTGAAACTGTGGCTCTGAAATCGTCAAAGGCCTTCAACATGCGAGCAATGTTCTTTCGCGGATGCAGGGCCCCTACATAAATGAAGTAAGGCGCTCCATTGGTCCATCGTTGGCGTGCGGCCACCTGCTCGCTGAGCGAGCTCGGCCCGAAACGTTCGGACACACCGTTATAGAC
>JBFYQB010000308.1:0-2549 GCA_041302955.1 Flavobacteriales bacterium | reverse complement strand
CCATGGCCTGCTGCAATAGAACGCCCTTCTTATCTCCATCCACAGGACTGGGGCCTTTGATGAAGCCCGAAATGCTGCCAAAAGGTTCCATCTCGTTGCGGTCGAGCGCCTGCGTGGTGGTGCGCCACACCTTGACGAATGGTGTCTGGCGAATGCCGCCTGGATAAACAATATCCGTATAAAGATCCCAGATGTTGCTGCGCGGCACACATGCCTTGAGCGAAGGGTGCTTAGTGATTAGGGCCAGTTCGGCCGTTGTGCCCGTGTAAGAAATGCCAGTGGTGGCGGTCTTTCCATCGCTCCAAGGTTCTTTCACGATCCAGTCAAGCATTTCGCCCATGTCCTGCACTTCTTTGGGGCTGAATTCCATGTCGCGATGACCGAACGATGCACCTGTGCCGCGCAGATCCACAATGGCCACGGCATAGCCATGTGATGTGAAGAACTTGACCTCTTCCTCGGCCACGCTGCCAAAAGCGGGGTCTTTCAGTCCGCGCCAGAAAGCTTTGAGCTGGAAAGTGCGCACATATCGCACGAAATAGACGATGGTCGGCACCTTCTTTCCCTCTTCCAATTTCTTTGGCAGAAAGACATCTACTGCCAAGCGCACGCTGTCCGACATCGGTACATACTGCGAATAGTAGGAGAACCCTTTGTAAGCAGGCTCAGGCGAATAATTGGTCGTTCCAAGGGTCTTTGCATCGCCCTTGCCATTGCCCGCAAAAAGCGGCAGTACCGAAAGGCAGACAATAAGGAATGAAAGAAGGGGTGTGCGCATGGGATCGCGAAGATAGGCAGCCCAATACTGCCAAAGCGTATATGTTGGAGAATGACAGACTGTTATCAATTCATTAAGACTGTTTAAAGAGAGGACATTCTTTTGGAGAAACACACGTGCGATTACATTTATCTTTGCACGTGTAATTGCTGAACATCATGATAACCAAGTTGACGCTTACCATCGAACAGACCGTGATCGAACAAGCAAAGGCATACGCCAAGCAGAAAGGGCAGAGCCTATCGGGAATGGTGGAGAATTACCTGAGGTCGGTTTCTGCTGATAAAGAAGGGGATACCGAAGCGATAAAGACGAATTCATTGGTACGCTCCCTTAGAGGTTCTTTCAAGGATAAGGCCGGGGCTGATTATGACCGTGATCTGAGTGATGCCTTGGCAGACAAACATCACTTGTCATGAGGCGGGTGCTCATTGATTCGGATGTCTTGCTCGATTTCTTCTTCGATCGCGCCCCTCATGCCGACCATACGGAGCAACTGTTGACCCTCTGTCAATCGCAGCAGGTGAAAGGGTTTGTGACCCCGGTGATATGCAGCAACATGTATTACCTGCTGCGCAGAAATGCCGACCACAACAAAGTAGTGGGGAAGCTGCGGCAATTATTGACCATCGTTGATGTGCTCCACATGGACAGTCATGTGGTGATGCAGGCGTTGAATTCGGAATTCAAGGATTTTGAGGATGCACTCCAGCACCATGCAGCTATAGATGACGGCACTATTCAGGTCATCATCACCAGAAATGTGAAGGATTATAGGAACAGTTCGATCGCTGTTCAGACCTGCGAGGATTTCCTGAAGTTGCTGAAGGGTTAGAAGCAATAGGCCGCTGCATATGCTTCCGCGCGCCTTACCCTTCCCGTTATCTTTGCCGCCCTTATTTCAAAAAACATGCACCAAGAATTGAGCGAACAGGAACAGGTGAGGCGCGAGGCCCTGCAGGAGATCATCGACCTCGGCATCGACCCGTTTCCCGCAGCAGAATACACCGTTACCCATACGGCCGAAGGCATCCGGGACACATTTGCCGAAGGCATGGAAATGAAGGGTGTTTCGCTGGCCGGCCGTGTGATGAGTAAGCGCATCATGGGCAAGGCATCGTTCGCGGAGTTGCAGGACAGCACAGGTCGCATCCAGCTCTATTTCAACCGCGATGAGGTGTGCCCGGGCGAGGATAAGACGCTCTACAACGAGGTTTTCAAGAAGCATTTGGACCGCGGTGATTTCATCGGGGTGCGCGGTTTCGTGTTCAAAACGCAGGTGGGCGAGACCAGCGTGCATGTGCTGGAGTTCACCTTCCTTGGAAAATCCTTGCGCCCATTGCCCGTGGTAAAAACCGATGCTGAAGGCGTGGTGCACGATGCGGTGCACGATGCCGAGATGCGCTACCGCCAACGCTATGTGGACCTGGTGGTGAATCCCGGAGTGAAGGAGGTTTTTGTGAAACGTACCAAGCTCTTCAACTCCTTCCGCGAATTCTTCAATGCGAAAGGATACTTGGAGGTGGAAACGCCCATTTTGCAGCCTATTCCGGGTGGAGCAGCGGCTCGTCCGTTCATCACGCACCACAATGCGCTGGACATCCCGCTCTACATGCGCATCGCCAACGAGCTCTATTTGAAAAGGCTTATCGTAGGTGGGTTCGATGGGGTGTATGAATTCTCGAAGAACTTCCGCAACGAAGGGATGGACCGCACCCACAACCCAGAGTTCACGGCCATGGAGATCTACGTGGCCTATAAGGATTATGAG
>JBFYQB010000307.1:0-5633 GCA_041302955.1 Flavobacteriales bacterium | reverse complement strand
CCATTTTCAATGAAGAAATATGGGAAATCCCGTGCCCACATCTTTACAAGCCTTCGGGAACCGATGAGGCGCGGCAGATGGTCGTCAATAAAGAGATAGATGAGCCTTCCGTTAGGTTCTTTTATCTGAGCATGCAGGTCATTCGTCTGCAATGTTGTGAGCAAATGCTGCGGACCCTGTCCTGCTATGGCGTAGGTGTAAGGCCTCAATCCACTGATGCTGTCGATGGCAAATGCTAAGGTCTGCCTGTCGTCCACGCCATAACCGAACATGTAGGAACAACCTGCAAGCATCGCAAATTCACCGTAGGTTGAATCTGGGTGTTCGCTCGGCATCTGCCTTCTGCCCAATGTGTCGATGATATAGTTATGGTTGTAGATCAGCGTATCGTTCACAAAGCAACGATGGCTGATGGTGTCGCCCTTGGCCCGCATAGGGTCGTGGGTAGGGCTCCATTCTGTTCTCTCCGTGTATGGTGTGGTGTAATAATGCTTGAAGTAGTGGCGGCAGCCGAACTCTACAGTCAGCACAACTCCAAAGGCAACAACGCATCCTATATATATGGAGAACAATCGAGGCGTGTCGCGCAGCCAACTGCGAAGGGTGTCAGAAATACTTTTGTCGGAAAGAAGTGCTCCAATGGTGGGAATAAGCACCAATGCATCGGCTACCAGCACCAGTAGCCTGACGAACGCATCCACGGGTGATGGCGCCATCCCGAAACGGAATGCCCATTGCGTGAGCACCGCCCCCATCACCACAAGAACAACGCCCGCAATGCGCGCACTTCCCATTTTCATCCTTCAAGGATAGCGCATTTCTTCACAGCGGTCATCTGCGAAGAATCCTTCATCTGATTACCTGAAACCCTGAACTGCTGACATCCTACTTCGCAAGCATCTTCAGCATAGCAACTTCCTTCTCGGTGAGAAAGCGCCATTTGCCACGTGGCAGGTCTTTCTTGGTCAGGCCAGCGAAGAGTGTGCGGTCCAGTTTCACCACATCATACCCCATGTGTTCGAATATCCTCCGGACAATATGGTTCTTGCCCGAGTGGATCTGAATGCCTAATTCATCACCATTTACGGCCTCCACCACATAATTGATGCGGTCGGGTTTGATGAAGCCATCTTCCAAAGTGATGCCGTTGGCAATGGTCTCCAGATCCTCTTCCTTCATCGGTTTGTTGAGGAACACATGATAGATCTTGCGAATGTGGTTGGAGGGATGGGTCAGCTTTTCCGCCAGCTTGCCATCGTTGGTGAAAAGCAATAGGCCAAGGGTGGCACGGTCCAACCTTCCAACGGGATAGATGCGTTCCTCGCAGGCACTCTCCACCAGTTCCATCACTGTTTTCCGCTCCTTGTCGTCCTCCGTGGTTGCGATGAAACCTTTTGGCTTGTTCAGCAACACATATACCATGCGCTCGCCTTGTAGCTGCTTGCCGTTGTATTCTACGGTGTCGGTGGGTTTCACGCGAAGCCCAAGACCGTTCACCACCTTGCCGTTTACTTTGATGAGGCCGTTGGCGATCAGTTCGTCCGCCTCGCGCCTCGAACAGACCCCGGCATGTGCGATGAATTGATTCAGACGCAATTCATTGGCTGCTTGGTCGGTGACCACGGGTTTGCCCTCTCCCTTACCACCTTTATAGGTGCGTTTGGGCTTTTCCACCTTCACTGGAGCGATCTTGTCCTTCTCCAGATTGCGCGTAAGCTTCTTGCTCAACTTTTTCTCTGGCCCGAAGAATGGCGTTTTGGGTTTAGACGGTCGCGATTTCCCAACACGTTCCCCACTGGGTATCTCAGCGGATGATTTCTTTTCACCGCCCGAGGCAGATCTTGGTGGGGCATTCCTTTTTGGTCTTTCCATGGCTGTTGCGCGGCCAAAGATAGGTGTAGTGGAAAGGATTGGCCTATGCTTATGCCAGTGGATAGAACGCTTCCTCCAAATGGTCCAATCGGTGTTTATCTTCCTTTAAGACAATGGAAATAATGTCGAAACGTGCTTCAAGCATCACCCCATTTTTTTCCATGTAGGCGTTGGCCGCAGCGATGGTTCTTCGTTGTTTTTCGCGTGACACGGCATGGAACGGCTCACCGAAAAAGCCGGTGGCACGGGCCTTCACTTCAATAAATACAATGATGTCTTTTTGCTGTGCAACGATGTCCAATTCGTTGCGGCCACTGCGCCAATTCACGGCAAGTATGGTATAGCCTTTGGCCTCCAAATGGGCCTTCGCCAATTTTTCTCCCTGATTTCCAAGATCATTATGTTCGGCCATGGCGCAATTTCGTAGTTTTCGGCAACTTTCGCAATGGTTGTTGCGTAAAGCGGCCATTCGTTTCAAACCCTTTAATGTTAAGGCTTATGCGTTTCTCTACTCTTCTGTTGTTCGCACTACTTTTTTCTTGTTCTGCCGCCCTCCGTGCACAAGAATTTGAAGGCTCTATCTATTTCACCAAATCGAACATGGTGGATGTCACCAAGTATGTCTATCACGTGAAAGGTAACATGGTGCGTGTCGATGAGATGGTAGAAGGCAGCGACAAGATGGTTGCTGCTTTGCTTGTGAATCTTGAGACCAAAGAGATGATCGCTTTGAGCCACGAGCGTAATCTGTACATGAAGCGTCCGAAAGGAACAGACATTCAGCTTCCGGCCGGACTTGAAGTGAAGAAAGGTGAATTGGAGAAAGCCATTCTCGGTAAGAATTGCGAGCAATATCGAGTTAAGAGTAAGGAGTTGGGCAGCGAGGTCACTTTTTGGGTGGCAGAGGGCTATTACTCCTTCTTTCCAAAACTGCTCAACATCCTTAAGCGCAAGGACAGCTACAGCACCTTCTATCTTTCGCTTACAGACCTTGACCGGAAGTTCCCGATGTATGCTAGCGAAATGTCCCTACTTCGTGACAAGAAGGGATATCTTCAAGTAGATAAGATCGAGGTCAAGAAATTGGATGACAAAATGTTCGCCATCCCTGCCGGATACGAAAAGGTGGACAAGTAATACGTGAGAGCGTGAGTCTATAAATAACTGAAATGTGAGCCGCCCTCCGAGACCCGGAGGGCGGCTTTTTTTCCAAACACCAGAGCCCTGTTATCTTCCTGATGTCCTGCGGGAAAACCGAACGCCACTGGGATGTTCAGTTCCGAAACATGGCGGGCGATGATCTCCTCGGCTGTTTCGCCAAAGGCAATGCCGTTGTCGCGCATGTCGGTCATGCCACCAACGATGAGACCTGCGAGGTTCTTGAGCCGTCCGTTACGACTCAGGTTCATCATCATGCGGTCGATGTGGTAGAGGTACTCGTCCAGATCTTCGAGGAAAAGGATCTTGCCATCGGTGTTCACATCGGAAGCAGAACCTAACAGCGAATAGAGTATGGAGAGGTTACCACCCACCACCTCGGCCTCGCAAAAGCCAGCGCGGTTGAGGCGATGTGCCAGAGTCTTTATCGGAGGATAACGGTGATGAAGCGCATCGATCAACGAGCGGAACGTGAGATGCTGGGCATCCATCGCCTTCATGTTCACCGGCATGGAACTGTGCAAGGTGGCGATGCCGAAATTCTGGTTGATGTGTGCATGTAGCACCGTCACATCACTGAAACCACAGATCCATTTCGGGTGCTTGCGGAACTCCGTGAAATCCAACTGGTCGATGATCCGCACGGTGCCATAACCTCCGCGTGCGCACAGAATGGCCCTCACTTCAGGGTCGTCCAACATGCGTTGCATATCTGCGGTGCGCTCTTCGTCTGTACCCGAGAATTGATTCTTGGCCCCGAACATCCGCTGACCCGTTCGCACCTTGAAACCCTCGTCCACCAGCATACCTATGGCGGGCGTGGCCTCTTCAAAACTCATTTTGCGGGCCGTGGCCACAATGCCGATGGTGTCTCCTTTATGTAGGTGTGGTGGTAGTATCATGCCGTTCTGCCCGTTCTATCTTTGGCGTCCCGCAAAGGAACAAATCGATTCTCTGTATCCGTGACCAAACCCAAACGCCATCTCATCACCGCGGCCCTTCCTTATGTGAATGGGCCTATTCACCTAGGTCATTTGGCCGGGGCCTATCTGCCTGCTGACATCTATGTGCGCTACTTGAAACTGAAAGGTGAGGACGCAGTGTTCGTCTGTGGGTCGGACGAGCACGGGGCGGCCATCACCCTGCGCGCAAAGAAGGACGGCATCACCCCGCAGCAGTTGGTGGACAAGTATCACACGATCTGCGAGAAGGCATTTGCCGATTTCGGCATCCGCTTCGACATCTATCACCGCACATCTTCCGAGCTGCATCATGAGACGGCATCGCAATTTTTCAAGGATCTGTTGGCGAAGGGCGCATTCACAGTGAAGGAGAGTGAGCAGTATTTTGACGAAGAACAGCAGCAGTTCCTTGCCGACCGTTACATCATGGGTACATGTCCCAAATGCGGGCACACGGATGCGTATGGCGACCAGTGCGAGAAATGCGGCAGCACGCTGAGCCCCACGGATCTCATCAATCCACGCTCTGTGCTGAGCGGCAAACCTCCTGTGATGAAGACCACCACGCATTGGTATCTGCCGATGGAGCAGCATGGTGAGTGGCTCAAGGAATGGATAAATAAGGGCACGCTTGATGGTGTTCCGCACCACAACCCCAGCGAATGGAAGAACCATGTGGTGGGCCAATGCAACTCGTGGTTGGACGGTGGTCTGCAAGCACGCGCCATGACCCGCGACCTCGATTGGGGCGTGAAAGTACCTGTTGCGGGTGCAGATGGCAAAGTGCTATATGTGTGGCTCGATGCGCCCATCGGCTACATCAGCGCCACCAAGCAATGGGCCGCCAACAATGGCAAGGACTGGGAACCGTACTGGAAAAGTGACGACACTCGCCTTGTCCACTTTATCGGCAAGGACAACATCGTGTTCCATTGCATCATCTTCCCCATTATTCTGAAAGCTCATGGCGAATACATCCTGCCCCAGAATGTGCCTGCCAATGAATTCCTGAACTTGGAGGGCGACAAGCTGAGCACTTCACGCAATTGGGCGGTGTGGCTGCATGAGTACATTGAATCCTATCCCAACCGCAAGGACGCCTTACGTTACACGCTTTGCTCCATATTGCCAGAGGCCAAGGACAGTGAGTTCACGTGGAAGGATTTTCAGGCACGCAACAACAACGAGCTGGTGGCCATTCTTGGCAATTTCGTGAACCGTGCCGTGGTACTTACGCATAAGTATTACGAGGGAAAGATCCCTGTGGTGGACACAGACAACGAGGTGCTGAACGAAGCACTCGGTTTCTATGCCAAGGTGGGAACACCTTTGGAGAAATTCCAGTTCCGCCCAGCATTGGCGGAGGCCATGAACCTTGCTCGATTGGGAAATAAATACTTGGCCGACAACGAACCGTGGAAGTCCATCAAAACCGACCCCGAAGCTGCCGCCAAGGTGATCGCCACATCGTTGCAGATTGCTGCCCATCTATCTCAGGTATTGGCTCCATTCCTGCCATTCACAGCGCAGAAATTGGCAGACATGTTGAAACTGGACGCGACCTATGTTTGGGGTAAAGTGCCTGCCGTGCTGCTACCTGCCGGTCATATGATAGGGGAGGGGGAGTTGCTTTTCACCCGA
>JBFYQB010000306.1:0-18399 GCA_041302955.1 Flavobacteriales bacterium | reverse complement strand
TGTACGGAGACCTTCCGTACATATACGGAGACCTTTCGTACAGGTACGGAGATAGGAGGATAAAACGTGGCATTCACTTGCCATTCTCAACACCTGCATGTTGCGTGCATTGCTACCTTGCACGCCATGTCCACGTTTCTCCACCACCTCGCGGCCACGCTCCTTGCCGCCCATGGCAACGACCTCAGCACCACGTGTATCGTGCTGCCCGGCCGCAGGGCTGGGGTGTTCTTCCGCAAGGCGCTGGCCGACAGCACCGACAAGGCCATCTGGGCGCCAACCGTGCGGTCGGTAGAAGATTTTGTGATGGAGCACAGCGGCCTCACCGCGCTGGACAAGACCACCTTGCTCTTCCGGTTCTTCAAGGTCTATCAGCAACATGCGGACGACCCGCAGCCCATCGCCCAGTTTGCCGCGTGGGCGGGTTCATTCCTTGCCGATGTGAATGAGATAGACCTGAACCTGCTGGATGCCGAGGCGGTGTTTCACGACCTCTATTCGGTAGAGCGCATTGCCCGCTGGAACCCTGACGGCAGTCCACCCTCCGACTTTCAGAAGCGCCATCTGGCCTTCGTGCGGCAGTTCCCCGTCCTATACAAGGAGCTGCGCAAAGAGCTGCTGCTGCGCAAAGAGGCCTATCAGGGCATGGCCTTCCGCACCGTGGCCGAGAACAGCGAAGCGCTGGTGGCCCGCAGCACGTGGAGCAGCGTGGTGTTCGCTGGTTTCAATGCCCTGACAGTGAGCGAGGAGCGCATCATTCAGTCGTGGAAGGAGAGCGGCAAGGGCCGCATCTATTGGGACATGGACCCCCATTATGTGGACGACCCGCTGCACGAGGCGGGCCACTACATGCGCAGATACCTCGCGGGCACCGGCATCCTGAAACTGGACAAGGAGTGGGAATGGAAACACGCATGGATGCAGCAGCCCAAGCACTTGGACATCATTGCCGTGCAGCGCAAGGTGACACAGGCCAAGGTGGCGGCATCCATCATTCAGAAACGCTTGCAGGACGACCCCACGGCCAACCTGCAACGGACGGCCATTGTGCTCAACGATGAGCAGTTGCTCATTCCCCTGCTCCACGCCCTGCCCAAGGAACTGCGCGGAGTGAACATCACCATGGGCTATGGCCTGCAGTTCTCGCAGAGCGCGGCCTTCATCCGCAAGCTGTTCGTGCTTTGGGAGAACAGCGCAGACCATGCGGGCAGGCTATACCACCGCGACCTTGCCGAACTCTATCAGGACACGTTCTTCCTCGCCATCACAGGCCACGAGCCCGTTGCCAAGCTCAAAGAACTGCTCCGCTCGCGCAAGGTGAGCATTGCCCCCGCCACGGTGCTCACCACCACCGAGGTGGAGCGCATCATTATGGTTGGGATGAATGCCACGCCCAGCGGGTTCCTGTCCGGACTGGCACAACTGGTCGTGGCGGTGCGCGGCTCGCAGCAGGAGAAATCCGAGCTGGAACTGGAGCTCGAATTCATGCACCAGTTCAGCAAGGTGGTGCAACGCCTCAGCGACCTGATGCAGGAGTTCAAGGGCATTGACGACCTGAAAACGCTGCACGTCTTCTGGCGGCAGCTTATCCGTGGGGTGCAGCTCGATTTTCGTGGCGAACCGCTCAGCGGCCTCCAGGTGATGGGCATGTTGGAGACCCGAAATCTTGATTTTGATGAGGTGATAATGCTTGGGGTGAATGAGGGGAATCTGCCCTCCAGCGCATCGTCCAACTCCTATCTCACCTATGATATACGCGGTGCATTCGGCCTTGCGCGGCAGAACGAACGCGATGCGGTGACGGCCTATCACTTCTATCGCCTGATGCAACGCACCAAGCGCGTCACCCTCATCTACGACCAAGATACCGATGCCATGGGCAAGGGCGAGGTGAGCCGCTATGTGCGCCAACTGCAATTGGAAAAGGGCGACAACATCTCCCTCAAGGAATATCAGGTGGAGCAACAGGTGAAGATGACGGAGTTCCGCCCCACCATCATCATCGAAAAAGGTGATGCCGAAATGGCGCGGCTGCTGCAACATGCCGCTGGTGGATTTTCGCCCAGCGCGCTCAACATGTATCGGAGCTGCCCTCTGAAATTCTACTTCGCCTATGTGGCGGGGTTCAAAGAGCAGCAGGAGTTCCCAGAGTTCATAGACCACAGCACCTTCGGTTCTGCGGTACACAACACCCTCGAAACGCTCTACATGCCCTACTTGGGCAAGCTGCTCTCGGAAGATGCGCTGAACGCCATGGTGCCACGGGTGCGCACCGAGTTGGAGCGGCAGTTCACCGAGGTGCTTTCGCTGGACGAGTCGCCCGAGGGACGTAACCTGTTGGCATTGGAAGTGGCCGTCACCTATGTGCAGCGGGTCATTCAGCACGATGTGGAGACCATCCGATCGGGCAACGCCATCACGCTGCTTAAGATGGAAGAGGAGCTCAAAGCACCCATGCCGTTCAACGGTTCAGAGGTGTTGCTCAAAGGCATGGCCGACCGCATAGACCGCCTTGGCGATGGCACTGTGCGCATCATCGACTATAAGACAGGAGCCCGAAGCATCAAGAAGGCCATCACCCACCCAGAGGATCTGGCCAAGTCGGGCTACGAGCATTTCTTCCAATTGCTGATGTATGGGCTGATGTATGCCAATGGCAACGATGCCTCCACCATCCGCCCTGCGTTGTTCTATGTGCGGAACAGCGACATGGAGAAGCCGTTGGTGGTCTTTGAAGACGATGCGCAGCTTTCGGGCATGCAGTTGGTCAACTATGCAAAGGAGCGTTTGGAAGAACTTTTCTCCGAGCTCTTCAATCCCGACCTGCCTTTCCATCAGACCGAAGATACCAAGCGTTGCGCCAACTGCGATTTCAAAGGCATCTGTCAGCGATAGGCTGCGTCTTCTATGCCAATTGTAACTCTTCGATTTCACATAGGCATAAAGCTATGCATACATCGGAAAGGTTAGATTTGCCCAACTAATTCACAACCAATGAACAAGTCACTGATCAACTGGAGCATTGTCACGATGCTCGCTTTCATTCTTGGAATGAGCACTGCCAATGCCCAATGTCCGGGCTGCGTGATAGACGCCACCTGCGGAGTAGGTATAAATCCAATAGCTCCAACATTATGCCCGGCAGTGCTGCCAAACGGCATTCAAGGGCAGCCTTACGACCAGAACCTCACATTTTTCATGCCCCGCGATTTCACAGATGCTGGATCGGGTCAGTCAGTGACGCTCAATAGCATTACCGTGACCCAGATCACTGGTATGCCACAAGGCCTTTCGTTCGAATGCAATAACCCAGGCTGTTCCTATACCGTTACCAGCGACCCACTTACGCAGCGCGGTTGCGTCAAGATATGCGGAACTCCTTTGGTGCCTGGCAACTACAATGTGCTTGTAGCTGTGGTGGCCAACGTGAACACCCCGATCGGTGTGATCAACCAGCCAAGTGGTTTCGCCATACCGCTCACCATTGAGCCTGCTGCGGGCGGCAACTGCTGTTTCAGCTACAATCCACCATCAAACTGCGGGCCTATGGATGTGACCTATGGTGCTCTGTTCAACTTCGAGCCGCTGCAGCCTACCACCTACGATTGGGATTTTGGCAATGGCAACACATCCACCGATCAGAACCCACCTGTACAGAGCTACAACACCCCTGGCGACTACTATCCAGCGCTCACCACAACGGTACATAACTATGTGGTGACGGATGTCACCTTCACAGCCACTGGCGCCAACTGGTGTGGTGACGTGGAGGAGATATCCCTTTTTGGAGTGTGTCAGGGCGCGCCCGATCCATTGTTCACTTTTTCCAATGGCAATCAGACGTCTACTTCATCTGTTGTAAGCAACAACCTGAATGCTACGTGGAGCGGTCTTGACCTTGTGTTGGAAAACAACGTGTTCACCCTCCAGTTCTTTGATGACGATGGCACATCTCAGGATGACAACCTTGGCATCATTTCTCAGAACGTGACCGCTCCGGGCACTTTCAACTTCAATACCTATGTGAACAATGCGCAGGAAGGCTTCGGCACAGTTACCGTTGCCTTGGTGGTAGACACTGTGTATGAGACCAGCGATACCGTATCGGTCTATCCTGTACCGGCAGTACCACAACTGGTCTTCACCCCTTCTCAGGCCGTTTGCACTGGCGACTCCATTCTGGTAAGTGGCCCGGTGGGACCATACCAGTATCAGTGGTACAGAAGCACCTCGTTCGAATCTGACTCGGTGGCCATCTGGGTGAATCAGACCGACTATTACAGCCTCCGCATCATCGACACCACCTATTTCTGCCAGTCGGTTTCAGACTCGTTCCTGGTGCAAGTACTGCCTTTCCCAAATCCACCGGTAGTGACCTACAACAGTGCCACTGGAGAACTCGAGATCACGAACAATACCGAGGAGCACATGGTGACCTGGTTTGAGGACAACGTGCTGATCGATGGCGCCAATGGCAATTCGCTTGCAGTGAATACCAGCGGACCGTTTACCGCCACACTGACCAACGCAGGAGGTTGTTTCGCTACTTCGCTTCCGTTCTCCCTTTGTCTGCCTGGCTCTACCGATGCATTGGCAAACGACACGGTGTGCTGCGGACAGACGGTCACATTAAGCGCATCGGGCTTCACGCTCAACCCATTTTCTACCATTGCATGGGCCGTTACTCCTGAAGATTTCGGCCCTGTCACCTCGCAGGCCGAAGTGGATGCTGCGAACGCGGCAGGCCACGTGCTCGGCATCAGCAACCTTGGCACCTCTACAGATTTCACCCGTGTGTGCAATACACTGGCTGACAGCATTGCCAGTGGCACCTACTGGGTCACTCCTTTCGCTATCGAGAATCCTAACGTGGAGCCACTTACCTACGACACGCTGGTGGGCTGCCGTCCGCGTGCAGAGATATGCCCACAGCTTACCGCTGCTGACGACAACTGGGAGCTGTTCCCAATGATATTCACCTTCCCTGACGGTTCGCAGTTGAATGCCAACGATGCGATCGCCTTCGGTCTGCCTATCACCCAGCAGCTCATTGATTTTGCTGGTGGTCTGCCTTGCATCAACCTTACAAGTCTGTATGCTGGAAACCCGAATGGCCTTTGGAATGTGAGTATCACCAATATCGGTACTACAACCTTGACCATGACCGTTCCTGACTTCATTGTGATCAATTATGCAGATACCTGCGAATTGATCGAAGAGGACGAGACCTACCTTATTGAAGGTGTGACCCTTGTGGCCGGACCGGGCGAAACGGTGTCTTATGCATTCTATCTGCCGCCTCTGCCAAGTGGATTCCCATTGGTCAACGACAACTGTGCGGCCTTCGGAGCACCCAAACTGGTGACATTCGCCAACTGCTACCCAGAGCTGACCAACAGCCTTACTGTGAGTGGCACGGTATCCAACTCCACGAGTGGCGCATCGCCCAACGGGTATATTGATGTGAGCGTAACGGGCGGCACACCACCATATAGCTATGTATGGGCCGATGGGCCGACCACAGAAGACCGTTTCAACCTGGCACCCGGCACCTACAGCATTATCGTTACAGACAACGTAGGCCTAGTTGGCAACGGTTCATGGACTGTGACCGGTCCTGGTGTAGGGATTGCTGAAGACCTGGAGTTACATGGATTCGCCCTTGGCAATGCAGTGCCAAATCCGTTCAATCAAAGTACGACCATCACCTTCGAAAGCAAGCAGGCCGGTTCATACACGTTCATGGTGCGCGACCTTGCCGGCAGACGTGTGGCAGACATGGAAGTGAAAGCTAGCGCTGGAGAGAACCGCATCCTTTTCGATGGGACTGCACTAAGCTCGGGTGTCTACACCTACAGCATCGCTAATAGCAACACGACACTGAGCAGCCGAATGATGGTGAGTCATTGAGGGCAGGCAACAGATAGCACAATGAATAGGGAGGGCCGAAAACCCTCCCTTTTTTTATGCTACGAACTTGTAGCCCACACTGCGAACGGAGATGAAATGGCGAGGGTCGCTCGGATTCTCCTCAAAGTACTTTCTGAACGCCAGAATGAAATTATCAATGGTGCGGGATGAAGGATAACTGTCATAGCCCCAAACGGTCTCTAGGATCATATCGCGCGACAGCACCTCATTCCTGCGCTCTACGAACAATTTCAACAGTGCCATCTCGCGCTGCGACACTTGATGTTCCTCGCCTTTGCGGTCAACGATCGTGAACGATCGGAAATCGATCCTACAATTGCTGAAAGAGAACACATCCAGGTCTGCCCGCGAACCGTTTTCGCTGCGCTTGAGCAACGCTTGCACGCGCAGTAGAAATTCTTCCAGATCGAATGGTTTGACCAGATAATCGTCTCCACCCACTTTTAGACCGAATACCCTGTCTTCGACCGCGCTCTTGGCGGTAAGGAACAGAATTGGAACGCGTGTATTGTCCAATCGTATGGTCTGGCAGATAGTGAACCCATCCACTTCAGGCAACATCACGTCCAGAATTACAAGATCGAACTTGCGCGCACCGAATTCCTGAAGTGCTAATCGTCCATTGCCCACAGCTATCACCTCATAGCCATCCAACTCAAGGTTGAGCCGAATGATATCCTGCAGACTTTCCTCATCCTCTACAAGAAGTATTCGTTTGGCTGCCACAGTGTGCTGGTGATAATGATGAATCGGGATGACAAAGTTGACAAAGTTGTGTGACACGGAGGCCATCCATATCCTGAATAGCGGATCGGTGAAAGATTACTTTTGATGGAGCCGATGACACGTAGCGCCATAGCGTCTTTTTCCAATTGGGTATTTGCCCTGTGGGTGGCCAGTCTATTTCTCTTTGTTCGTGGATATGAGTTCAACGCTGGAGATCAGGCCGAGCATCTGCCACAGGTTTATCAATCGCTCGACCCTGAACTTTTCCACAACGATTACTTTGTCCCAGTAACGCAATCGCAGTTCACGGTAAGACACTATTACGAACAATTGGCCCTGCTGCTCGCCAAGACCATCGGGCTGGAATGGGGCGCTTTCCTCCTCACCCTTGTCTGTTTATCCGTCATGGCTTGGGCCTTCCAACGCATGGCATGGCACATGTTCCGGTCACATTGGGCTGCTTGGCTGGCTCCGATCATGGTGCTTCTGGTCTTTTACAACTTCACAGTGGGTGGCAATCATATCACCTACAATACACTCATTTCAAGCACACTGGCGAAGGCCTTGGCCAGTATCGCTCTGCTTCAGGCACTGCATCGCAGATGGTTGATGACAGGGTTATTGCTTGGTGCAGCCTCTCTCTTTCAGGTGCTTGTTGGGCTGCAGTTGACATTGGTGCTCACCGCGGTCATCGTGTTCATCCCCGACGAGAGAAAAGTGGCCAGCCTACTGGCACTGTGGTGCACCTACCTCGCATTGGCCCTCTTAATTCTGGTCCCTACATTACAGCAGCAATTCGGGCCACAACCGCCATTTGACGCAGAACTGTATCACGAGGTGCTTTACCGCTTTCGGAACTATCATCATTATCTGCCCTCGCTATTCCCGCTCACACATTACATCAAGTTTGTGGGAGTATTGGCACTTGGTGTGGTCTCCTATCTATTCACCAAACCTTCCGACAGAGGGACATATCCGATGATCATCGGTGTGATAGTGTTGGGAATGTTGACATACACCATCGGGCTTGAGGTGCTGGGGCTACAATTTCTGGGCAAGGCACAATGGTTCAAAACCAGCATTTGGGCCAGCGGCCTCAGTGCTGTGATGATAGCAGGTGTGGTAGGCATGTTCTTTCATTCCCTCTTTCCTGCAACATCCATATCGCGTGCACTGCCGTGGTTCAGCGTGATATGTTCGACAGTCCTTCTAGTGGCCATGACCAACTCGGCTTGGCTTCCCTCCTATTTTCAAGACCGTTATGCTATCGGTAACAGGAGCCTCTCCGAACTAGAAAAAATGCATGCTTGGATTGCACAGAACACGGCCAAAGACGCTATGGTACTGGTTTCGCCCGATAACAACAGTTTCTCTTGTCAGGCCAAACGCCCCATGCCGGTGCATTTTCACGCTATCATCCACGAGCCGGGGTTCATGCTGCCGTGGTATGCCAATATCAGATCTGTTTATGGCGTAGGACTGCAGGACATCAAGGAAACAAACGCCCGTGCACTGGCCACCCAACGCTATCAGACCCGCAATTATCGCGGTTCGCAATTCAGGATCTCTTATAGACTGGACAACAAGGATTCGTGCCGATTCATAGATGAACTCGGCCCCAAAGTGCATGAGGAAGGGCCATGGTTGCTCACCGAATTCATACCCGAGTAACTGCTGCTTGCAGAACTGAACGTTGATTACGTGCAATCACGTAGTGTCACTTCAACCTGAGTCTTCACATTTGCATAACAATCAAACCAAAATAACATGAAAACAAATTTCAACCCTTACAAAATTGGCCAATTGGCCTTGATCACAGCTGTTGTAGCTGTTTCTTTCTCTGCTTGTAACACAGAAGAAGAGCCAACTCCACCAAGCACAAGCGGTGGAACCCCTACTCCACAGATCAATGATGGCTACGGAACTTTTGTTGCCGCCAAAACGGTGACCACAATCGATCCAGGCTTTGGTATTCCTCCACAGGAAGTTGATTACGGTATCGGTGTGGCAGTATTCTTCAATGGAACTGATTACGCTACTTACATTGATGGAGGCACAGTATCGGTAGAAGGCGAAGAGCTTTCAAGATTTGACAATGGCACCTACAGCACGTATAGCCAAACAAGCGCAACAGGTATCGATTACTCTGGTGCCGCGGATTGGGAAACTACCGGTGCTGGTGATATTCCTGCCATTTCACACACGTCAACAAATGGCTTCCCGACCGTAGGTGCTATTACCAGCTCGGAGACCATTGTTCGTGCAGATGGCTACACGGTGACGCTTCAAGGTGGCATCTCCAATGCCGACTCAGTCATATGGGTAGTAGGTGGAGTTGAATTGGGGACTACAGGTTCACAGAATTCGCGCACATTCACCGCAGCAGAGTTGAGTGACCTTCAGGCAGGAGCAGGCAACATCATTCAAGTTGCTGCTTACAACGTGGAGTCTGCTGTATTCGGTGGTAAGACTTTCTACTTCATCAATGAGAAAGTGGTGACCAAAACAGTTACCGTAGAGTAATTGATCGGTTGATAGTTCAAAGGCCGACCCTTTTGTAAGGGTCGGCCTTTTTTGTTTTGCTCAAACCCCAGTCCACTACCTTTGGACAAAGCAATCATACGCGCAACATGAGCCTGGAAGAGGTCCGCAATTACATCAATACCATCCGCAGAGATTTCGCCAATAGGTCGCTCACCGAATCTGATGTGGCGTCTGACCCCTTCGAGCAATTTGCAACATGGATGGAAGAAGCGGTCAATAGCCAGATCCTAGACCCGTATGCCATGTGTGTGTCGACTGTGGGAAAGGATATTCGGCCCTCTTCACGTATCGTTTATCTGCGAGATGTGGCAGAGGACGGATTCATTTTCTACACCAACTATGATAGCCACAAGGCCACAGACATGGCCACACACTCTTTTGCCGCACTCAATTTCCATTGGGGCGAATTGGAACGTCAGGTCAGGATAGAAGGCCATGTGAAAAAAGTGAGTGAAGTGCAAAGCAATACCTACTGGGCCAGCAGGCCGCGCGAAAGCCAGATAAGTGCTTGGATGAGTGAACAAAGTCAGGTAGTGGATAGCCGCCAAACACTCGAGTCGCGAAAATCAGAAATCGTCAAGCGGTTTGACGGCATCGAAATTCCCCGCCCAGCCCATTGGGGAGGTTATGTACTGATACCCGAGCGCATCGAATTCTGGCAAGGACGGCCGAACAGGCTGCACGACCGCCTGGTCTACATACGCCAAGTAGAAGGTTGGCAAGTGGTGCGCCTCAACCCCTGAGATTCCTGATGGTCATTGCTGCATCAGAATCCCGTAGAAACGCATCTTGAAATAGCTTTCGAATGCGTCCTTGAGGTGTATGCCTTTTCTGGTTAGAAATTCAGGGTTGGTGAGTGCATCAAAGAAGAGTTCATCGCTTAGCACAAGAATGTCCGTGTCTATGTCCTGAAAAACCTTGGCGGCTATTCCTTCTTCGTAGAATCGTTTTAGCACCGTAAGTGCAAACTGCTTGAACCCATTGATGAGCTCCCACAGATCTGGATAGACCAACTTGAGATCGGAGAGAAAAAGATTGCTCACATCGCCCAAGTGCCGCGAAATGGAGGCAACAGCCAGCACGTAACGATCCACATAACTCTTGTTCGGGTCTTCCAAAATGGTCTGAAAATGGCGGAGATCGTCCAGCTTCTGTAGCACGGCAATGGAAACTATCTCTTTGTGCGATTCGAAATGCTTGTATACCGTAGCCTTCGATCTGCCCAATGCCTTGGCCATCTCATCCATGGAAAATGCACGGATGCCATGTTCCTGAAGCAGCGGATAGAGCTGCCGCACCCATGCACTGCGCTTCTTCGGATCTCTGATACGCTCTTTCTCGACTGACTGCCTTCCCATCGGAACAAATGTATGGTAAACTTTATTGTTGATTATAGTTTACTTTTCGGAAAAAATCTCTACATTCGTCCGTTCCTAACGCCAAAATAGGTTGCCATGAACTTCAGATCGCTTCAATACCTGTTTGTTTATACAGTCCCAGTTGTGGGTTTTCTTGGATTCTTCAAGTTCGGAGCTTGGACGTGGGCGGTGCCCTTATATGCTTACGCATTCGTGCCCATAGTGGAGCTTTTGACCAAAGGGTCGCAGGAGAACATGTCGAAAGCAGAAGAAGAAGTGGCCAAGGATAACCGACTTTATGATTGGATGGTGTATAGCATTGTGCCCTTGCAATGGGCGATGTTCATCAGCTTCATGTTCGTGATACAGACACCCGGGCTCGCCTGGTGGGAGTATACCGGGCTTGTGGTGTCGATGGGTATAGGTTGTGGTGCATTCGGCATCAATGTGGCCCACGAGCTGGGGCATCGCCACAAGTGGTATGAGCAATGGATGTCGAAGGCTTTGCTGCTAACGGCCCAATACATGCACTTCTTCATTGAGCACAACCGCGGCCATCACAAGAATGTGAGCACGGCAGATGACCCGGCCACTTCGCGGCAAGGGGAAATCGTTTACACTTTCTGGTTCCGCTCGGTGATCATGGGCTATATATCTGCTTGGAAGATCGAGCTGGGCCGATTGGCGAAGGCAAGGAAACCGTGGTATCACTGGAGCAACGAGATGATATTCTATGCGGTGGTGCAGATCGGTTTCCTTGCACTGGTGGCAGCGGTGTTCAACGTGACGGTGATGCTGGCTGTGCTGGCGGCCTCCATCATCGGCTTTCTGCTGCTGGAAACGGTGAACTACATTGAGCATTACGGCCTTGTGCGCCATGCGAGTGAGAAGGGCTATCAGCGTGTGATGCCCATTCACAGTTGGAACTCGAACCATGTGATGGGCCGGCTGCTGCTGTTCGAGCTGTCGCGCCACAGCGACCACCACTACATGGCCAGTCGCCCGTATCAGGTACTGCGCCATTTTGACGACTCGCCTCAGATGCCCACGGGCTATCCGGGGATGATCATGCTGTCGCTGGTGCCACCCTTGTGGTTCGCGGTGATGAACCCAAGGGTGAACAAACTGCGTGAGAAGTATCCCGAGCAGCTGGCGGTGGCGGCCTGAGAGCGGGAGGGTAATTGCACACGGAGAAAAAGGGGTTGCACGCTAAGGCGCAAAGACGCTGAGAGTATTGTGACCTAAGAAAATCTGGTGGATTGCAGTCCTCCTAATAAAACGAACGAGGAAAAGATTCTTGCTCGGGTCGGGGATGGTGCGTGTAACGGAATAGTGCTGCCGTTGGACCAAGAGTACGTTAGGGATTGCAGACAGGACAATTATTTGCATAGGTGTCCAGTGAATGCTTCGCAATTGAAGTGGAAATACTTTTGCTTTGAGGGCAAAAGATCATGGACCAGTGTTTATAAAAATGGTGTCCATGAATGCTATACAGTTGTAACGGACAGCCTGACTCATAGGGGAACGCCCAAAAAAAGATTCATAGGATGACAACCCTAAAAAGCCGGGTCAGGAGTAAGAATCTGCGAATCATGCAATCGAACCGGATAATTGTGTAATACCTGAATTTGAGGCGGGGTCATCTTTGTTAGGCGGTAGTTTTTCCGCATTAAACAAACCAAATGATCAAATCTCTACCTCTTTTTGCAACAGTGCTCTCGCTGTGTGCACTTCCTAATCTGCTTACCGCTCAGGCGTCCGATCTGGGTGTTGCGGCCGATTTCGTTCTCTTCTCCTCTACTGGAGCTGTGACCAACACCGGGCTTACACATCTAACGGACAATGTGGGCTCGAACAGCGGTTCGAGCACTGGTTTCGGGAATGTGAACGGCACGATGCATGATGGTGGTCCGGTGAGTGCTCAGTGCGCTGCCGACCTGCTAAGTGCCTACAACGACCTGCATAGCACGGTGCCTACGCACTTTCCGGCTCCTTTGCTGGGCAACGGCCAGACGCTTACGGCCGGGGTGTATGAAATAGATGAGGCAGCCACGCTGAGCCTTGAACTCATCCTGAACGGGCAGAACAATCCTGATGCTGTGTTCATCTTCCAGATAAACGGAGCATTCTCTACCAACGCTCTTTCGCGCGTGACGCTGATCAATGGCGCGAAGGCCTGCAATTTGTTCTGGGTAACGGAAGGTCTGGTAAGTATGGCGGCCGGCACCACGATGCGTGGAACGGTGATAGCCAACAATGCCGCTATCGTGATGAGCGCTGGGGACACGTTGGAAGGACGTGCGCTTTCTACGGCAGGTGCTGTAACTGTGAGCGGAATAGTGGGACGGATGCCGATAGGATGCGGAAGCCCTGTGCTGCTGGGACCGGATGCCCCAACGTTGGGAAAAGCAGGCTGCTTTGGCGTATTCTCTTCTGACGGCCCGGTTGAAAACACGGGAATCACACACGTAATGGGTGATGTGGGAGCAAATGTGGGCCTTACCACCGGTTATAACCCACTGTTCGTTTCGGGAACGCTGCACACTTCGCCCAACGGTACCACTGCCGAGGCTGCCGCAGATCTCTTGGAGGCCTATAACTATCTGAATGCTCTGGCTCCGGACATCGCTCTGCTCTATCCTGCGCAGTTCGGCAATGGTCTGGAGCTTACACCGCACACCTACATTCTGAATGGAGGCACAACTTTTACGGATACGCTCTATCTCAATGCAGAGGGGCGTTCAGATGCCGTGTTCATCATCAAAGTGTATGGTGCCTTTGCTGCATCCACACTTTCAAAAGTGAAACTGGTGAATGGCGCACAAGCAGACAATGTTTATTGGATGGTGAACGGTGCGATCGATATGGGCATCAACACGGACTTCAGCGGCACCATTGTATCTGAAGGAGCCGTGAGCATGTCAACCGGAACAATTGTTCACGGAAGGGTCCTCTCGGGCGTAGGAGCTGTGGGAACCAATGCCTTTGAAGGCATGGCGGATATGATCCCTGATAATTGTAGCGCCACTGTAGGTATGCCAACAGCGGATGAGGCAAGCATGCAGGTGTCGGTTTATCCCAATCCATTCACTGCAACGGTCACATTGTCGGTGCCAACTGCTACGGAGAACGATCCATTTCAAATAACGGTGTTCAATGCCATCGGTGCTGAGATGTTCAGTCGCACCATCACGCAAACAGCAACGACACTGGACATGAGCAATCTGGCAACCGGAGTGTATTTCTACCAAGTGACCAATGATGCCGTGATCCTATCGGGCAAAATGATCTCTGTGCAATAACCTCAGAAAAACAAATGAAGCCTCCTGACAGAATCAGTTCTGTCAGGAGGCTTTTTTGTTCGAGACCAATCTCCAAGACAGGAAGACGATGAGGCTGACCACGCGAACTCTTGTCACATCTGGGCGCAACAGTAATGCTCCGTCCTTGTGCTTCATCTTTCGTTAACATTACGGCCCGATAAAAACACACTAAAGCCAGCTCATGTCAGCAATACCTATGCGCAATGGTAAGCGCGTCTATGAACATTATAGCCCCAAGATATCTGATGAGGATTGGGATGTCATAGTCATTGGAAGTGGCATGGGCGGCATGAGTTGTTCGGCAGCGCTTTCCAAGCTTGGCAAAAAAGTTCTGCTACTTGAGCAGCACTACGTGCCAGGTGGATTCACCCACATGTTTGGCCGCAAAGGACATGTTTGGGATGTCGGTGTGCATGTGATGGGCGAGATGACGGAGGGAGAGATCCCTTACAAAATGCTCAAATGGCTTACCAATGGCGAAGTGACGATGAACTCGCTGGGCGACCCATTCGACAGTTTCTACTTTCCGCACGGGTATACTTTCCACATGCCCGAAGGATCACAAAAACTGATCGACAGCCTGAAAGCACAGTTCCCTGACGAGACCGAGAAGATAGACCGCTATGTGAAAATGGTGCGGAAAGCCGATGTGGTGAGTAAATCGTTCTTTCTCTTCCAGACATTTCCATTATGGCTCGAAAAAGCGCTGTCCAAGCTGTGGTATGGCATTTTCCCTAACTACTGGGCCATGACCACTGAGGATGTCATCGCCTCGTTCAACTTCAGTAAAGACCTCAAACTATCGCTTACTTCTCATTGGGGTTACTACGGCAGTGTTCCGAAAGAATCAAGTTTCGGTGTGCATGCACTCACGCACACGCACTTCTGGAATGGGGCGCGCTATCCACAAGGTGGTGCCAAGGTCTTTGCAGAATCGATGTTGGCCAATGTGCACAACAATGGAGGCAAAGTGCTGACCAAGGCAAGCGTACAAGAGGTTCTGGTAGAGCATGGAACTGCGGTGGGTGTGCGCATGGCTGATGGCAGAGAATTCCGTTCCAAATATGTGGTCTCTGCTGCCGGGGCCAAAAGCACGGTGAATTGGTTGGTGCCAGCATCCTATCGTCAAAGTGATTGGGCAAAAAAAATCCGGTCCATCGGAGATTCACCGCCCTATCTATGTCTCAACCTTGCATTCAAAGGCGATATCAAAGCCGCAGGGGCCAGATCGGGCAATATGTGGCTCTATACCATTGAAAACAATGACCAATGCATGTGGGACATTGCTGATGAAAGCCAAAGACCACATCTGCTATATGTTTCATTCCCGTCATTGAAAGACCCGCACCATGACCCGGGTCCGGATCAAATGCATACGGGCGAATGTGTCACTTTCGTGGATTGGAAGGAGTTTGCCAAATGGCAGCATACGCAGTTCGGTGACCGTGAGCCAGATTACGAGGCATTGAAAAAGAACATTGAAGACCGGATGTTGACCGAACTGAAACTGAGAATTCCGGCCATTATGCAGCATTTGGAGTTCTGCGAGCTCTCCACTCCGCTCACTGCCCAACATTATGCCCGAGCCAGTCAGGGTGCCATCTACGGTCTGGAGGCCTCTCCAAAGCGATTCCTGTGCGAAGAGCTCAGAGTGCGCACTCCGATAAAGAACTTCTACATGGGTGGGGTTGATGTGGCCACCCTTGGGGTCATCTCTGGCATGACCAGTGGTATCCTTGCAGCAACCGCGATCGATAAACGCGCATACCTTCGCTTGCTCTGAACATCAGGCAGGTCAGAAAACCAGAAAAGGCCCGATCAGCAAATTGCTGATCGGGCCTTTTCTGTTACCAAGGTTCTGAAATACTAATAGATCACCATTATCGATCCGGTAGTATTGAACTGGCCTATAGGGCCTTCCATACCCTGCCAATCCTGACCATCCAAGAAGGTGCCTATCACGCGCCAAACGTATGCTCCCTGTGGCACATATTCACCTTTATAGCTGCCGTCCCACCCTTCAGCTGGTTCGCCACCTGAAGTAAGTGCTGAAGACTCCCAGAGCAAATTGCCCCATTTGTCATAGACCTGTGCAGTATAGGTTGCCAGGCCGCGCCCTATAGGCTGAAACAATGCGCCTAATCCAGTTTCGCCAACTACAAGAGCATTTGGAACGAACAATCCAACTGTGATATCTACCGTTACATAGTGTATGGCCGTGTCTGCACAACCGAATTCATTAATGGCTGTCAGTGTCACGTAATAACCACCGTAGTTATTGAACTCATGCGTGGGTTCAAACTGGTCCGACTCGGTGCCATCACCAAAATCCCAATTGTAAGCATCGGCAAGTATCGTGTTGTTCTGGAATTCGAACAGTCCACCGAATTCACCGCCAGGAGCGAGCACCGTGAAATCGGCAACAGGTGGTTGGTGCACTGTGACAGCTCCATCCAATGCCAGTGTATCCGAACATCCGGACTGATTGGTAACAACCAGCGACACAGTGTAGCTGCCTGGATTGAAATATGTCTGTGAAGGATTTGGAGATGTACTTGTGCTTCCATTACCAAAATCCCATAGGTAGTTGAATCCATTTTGGCTCTGGTTGCCGAATATGACCGTCAGCGGGTAGCAGCCTTCTGCACTCAACACACTGAAATTGGCAGAGGGCAACGGACTCACGACCACTTGCTGACTTGTGGATGCGGTACAGCCATCTCCTGAAGTAGCTATCAACGTCACTGCATAATTGCCAGATTGTTCGAATGTCACTGTCGGATCGGATTCTGTATAGATACTTCCACCAATCAACCATTCGTATGACACTCCACTGATGCTTGTATTGGTGAACTGGGCAATTACAGGGAAAACACATGGGTCATCCAATGTGTAAGTGAATGAAGGTGTCGGCACAGGGGCCATGCTTACGGTCACAGAAGCTGGCAATCCTTCGCAGCCTGTTGAATCCTCAACCGTAACAGTATACACAGTGGTCTGGGTAGGGTTGACGGCTTGTGAAGACCCTGTTCCCAATCCGTTGTTCCAAGTGAATGTATATACTCCATTGCCGCCAATGGCTGTTGCTGTAAGCAGAATGGTAGCGCCTGGGCAAATAGAAGTGTCAGGTGAAACCGCAGCTATGATCTGGTCAGGTTCTGCTACCATAGCCGTATCAGTATACTGACATCCATTCGCGTCAGTAACGATCACAATGTTCGCTCCTGCACCAAGCCCCGTAGCCAATTGCGTGGTCTGACCTGTGGCCGGCCATAGATATGTGTATGGAGCTGTTCCACCCGTAACACTCACTAATGCCTCACCGTTGTCCAATCCTTTGCAGGTTGCATCGGTCACTTGAAGTTGGGCAATTGTCACTTCACTCGGCTCGGTCAATGTAGTTGAGTCTGAACCCACACAACCATTGGCATCTGTAACCGTGAGAATATACGTACCTACTGCAAGACCTGTAATGTTAGCCGATGTGGATGTGAATCCATTTGGCCCTGTCCATACAAAACTGTAGTCCACACATTCCGACCCACCTTGAACACTGGCACTCAAAGCACCATCAGTCGCCCCGCTGCAGGAAACGTTTACTCCGCCTTCAAATTCGGTAGCTGTGATGTTTGAAATCTCCAGCGATTCTGGGGCTGTGATGACCGAATTAACGGTCAAGGAATTGCTACTTGCATCAATAACGGTCACAGCTATTGGACCAGCACCAAGACCTGTGGCAACAGGACCTGTCTGATTATTGCTCCATAGATAGGTGTATGGTGCACAGCCTCCTGCAACGTTTACTGTAGCCACCCCATCTTGAGCTCCATTGCAGCTTAGGTTGAATCCACATGTGCCTTCATCAGCAATGATCGTTGCCGTCAGTACTGTTGGACTCACCGTCACATTGAAGCCGCAAAGTACTTGGTTGCCCGAGGCATCTGTAGCGATATAGGTGACCAAGGTTGTGCCAACTGGGAATGCATCGCCTGACTGATGAGATGCCACCGTTTGAACGGTGCAATTGTCTGTTACCGTTGGCACTGACCATTGCACTTGAGGTGTGCAATTCAAGCTATCAGGTACTATTACAATATCCGATGGGCAGCCGATGATCTGTGGTACAATTGAATCAAGAACAGTGACGCTTGCCACGCAGGAGCTTACTTGTCCAATGTTATCCGTCACGGTCAATGTAACTGCATTCACTCCTATGTTACTGCAATCGAAATTGGCAGGCGATACGGTTACTATTCCAATTCCGCATGTAGCAAATGATCCTCCATCCACATCATTTGCTGAAATAACTGCCACGCCATTTACGTCAAGATAAACAGTGATATCCTGACATACCGCAGTAGGAGTGCTTTCTGGCCCACTCTCCACAATTATTGTGGCATCGCAGGTCGATGTGTTGCCGTTCGCATCGGTCACGGTCAGGGTCACCGTCTGGGCGCCTACACTGGTGCAGTCGAACGTCTGGTCCGCTCCGCCTCCGATGGTCAGCGTAACCGCTC
>JBFYQB010000305.1:0-14966 GCA_041302955.1 Flavobacteriales bacterium | reverse complement strand
GGAGGGGCTGGGGTTGGTGAAGTAGGACCTCGTAGGCCTACCAATGATCAACTAGATGCCACCAAGTCTATTACAGGAGGAACAGCTCTAAAAAGAAAACCCCGCCTATCGAGCGGGGTTTTTCTTTTGTTATGCCTAAGAAGCTTATTAGAGTTTGGCCTTTATCTCCACAATATCATAACCCTCGATGATGTCACCCACTTTGATGTCGTTGAAGTTGTTGATGTTCAGACCACACTCGAAGCCTTTGGTCACCTCCTTCACATCGTCTTTGAAACGCTTCAACGAGGCCAGTTCGCCCGTGTAGACCACAATACCATCCCGGATGACGCGCACCTTGGTGTGGCGGCCCACTTTGCCATCCAACACCATACAACCTGCCACGGTGCCCACGCGAGTGATCTTGAACACATCGCGCACTTCGATGTTGCCAACCACCTTCTCTTCGAATTCTGGCTTCAACATGCCTTCCATGGCCGCTTTCACCTCTTCGATGGCATCGTAGATGATGCTGTAGAGCTTGATCTGGATGCCTTCGGCCTCGGCCACTTTCCGTGCATTCATAGAAGGACGCACTTGGAAACCGATGATGATCGCATCCGAAGCAGAGGCCAGCAACACGTCCGATTCGGTGATGGCACCAACGGCCTTCATCAGGATGTTGACAGCAATCTTCTCGGTAGAGAGTTTGAGCAACGAGTCGGTAAGTGCCTCAATAGAACCATCCACGTCACCTTTGATGATGAGGTTGAGCTCTTGGAAGTTGCCGATGGCGATACGTCTTCCGATTTCGTCAAGCGTGATGTGTTTCTGCGTACGCAGACCCTGTTCGCGCTGCAATTGTAAACGTTTGTTGGCAATAGCTTTTGCTTCTTTCTCATCGTCCATGCCATTGAACTTGTCGCCTGCCTGTGGCGCACCGTTCAGACCAAGAATCTGAGCAGGCATAGAAGGACCGGCCTCAGGAATATTTTGTCCGCGTTCGTTGAAAATGGCCTTCACCTTGCCACTGAAACAGCCCGCAAGAATCACATCGCCTACACGCATTGTTCCGGACTGCACAAGGATGGTGGATACGAAACCACGGCCCTTGTCCAATTCGCTTTCGATTACAGTACCTACAGCACGCTTACTGGGATTGCCTTTCAGATCGAGCATTTCTGCTTCGAGCAAAATCTTCTCGAGCAGCTTGTCAACGTTCTGTCCCTTTTTGGCCGAAATCTCCTGACATTGGTATTTGCCACCCCAATCCTCCACCAAAATGTCGAGTTGCGCCAACTGTGCCTTTATCTTCTCAGGGTCTGCACCTTGCTTGTCTATTTTGTTGATGGCGAAGATCATCGGAACCGCTGCAGCCTTGGCGTGGTTGATGGCTTCCTTGGTCTGCGGCATCACGTCATCATCAGCCGCCACTACAATGATGGCAATATCAGTGACCTGCGCACCCCGTGCACGCATGGCAGTGAACGCCTCGTGACCCGGTGTATCCAAGAATGCGATCTTCTTCCCGTTCTCCAATTCCACTGCATAGGCACCAATGTGCTGCGTGATACCACCAGCCTCACCGGCAATTACATTCGCATTACGGATAAAGTCGAGCAACGATGTCTTACCATGGTCAACGTGACCCATGATGGTAACGATAGGCGGCCGTTCCACGATGTCCTCTGGGCGGTCAGCTTCTTCCACCACAGCATCCTGCACTTCGGCACTCACGAATTCCACTTCAAAGCCGAATTCCTCTGCTACGATGGAAAGTGTCTCAGCATCCAGACGTTGGTTGATGGACACGAACAGACCTAGGCTCATACATGCCGAGATAACGTCTGTCACACTTACATCCATCATCCGCGAAAGCTCGTTTGCAGTTACGAATTCGGTCACCTTGAGCGTGCTCTTTTCGCGCTCGGTCTGATCGGCCTCTTCCTGCATCCGCTCCTGTACCATGGCGCGTTTATCACGTCTGTGCTTCGAAGCTTTGGATTTTCCTGCTCCACCAGTGAGGCGGGCAAGAGTCTCCTTCACCTGCTTCTGAATCTCTTCTTCCGTAAGGGCAGGCTTTATCTCTCTACGACCTTTGGCAGCCACCACCGGACGTTGCGCGCCTGTTCCAGGAGCGGCCGGAGCGGCTGTTGTACCTGGCGCATCCACACGCACCCGTTTGCGCTTGCGCTTGTTGTCCGCTGTTCCTGCTGATGAGGCAACTGGCTTCTTCTCGCGTTCCGCCGGAAGTTCCATCTTACCAAGCACCTTGGTGCCGGCAAGTCTTTCAGCAACAGCCCGAATTATCTCAGGTTCTGCCGCCTTCTCTACCTCTTTGACCACCTCTTCCATAGGAGCGGCAACAACCTCTGGCGTAGCTTTGGAATTCTCTGCTTCCTGCGCTACCAGTTTAGCTTGTGCGGCTGTTGCTGCTTCTTCTGCTGCTTTTACAGCTTTTTCCTCTGCTACTTTAGCTTTAGCAGCATCCTGTTCCTGTTTCTCTTTCAGCTCTTTGGCAGCCTGTTGCTTCTTTCGTTCACGAGGGTCTACAGATGCCAAGTCAAGTGTGCCAAGCACTTTGGGGCCAGTGGACACCACAGGCTCTTCAACTTTTGTTACCTCAACTACTATGGGCGCCTCCACTTTTGGCACTTCCACTGGTTTTGGGGCTGGGGGCTCTGGCTTGTGCTCCTCTGCAGCGGCCAGCCGCTCTTCTTTGCGCTGTTGCAACACCTCGGCCTTCTTATCGGCCTCCTGCTTCACCTTGCGGTCCGCCTGATACTCATCCAATAGGAGGTTATAGGCCTTATCGTCAAGCTTGGTGTTCGGGTTGATGTCCGAATACCCTTTCTTTTCGAGAAACTCCGCTGCAGTGCCAAGACCCACACCGAGCTCCTTCAATACTTTACCTATACGAACCAGTTTCTCTTCAGACATGTGACGCTATTTTCTATGCTACTCTTATTCCTAACCTGTATTGTATGCCGCGACCATCACCGTGACGATCAATCTTCGAACTCCTCGCGAAGCAGACGCAACACATCATCGATGGTCTCTTCTTCGAGGTCAGTGCGCTTCACCAGATCTTCCTTGCCAATCTGCAACACGCTTTTGGCCGTATCGCAACCGATCTCCTTCAGGGCATCAAGCACCCATCCTTCAATCTCGTCAGCGAATTCTTCAAGATCAACGTCTTCATGATCAGTATCGGAATCGCGATACACATCGATCTCATAACCGGTAAGCTGACCTGCAAGACGTATGTTGAAGCCACCTTTACCGATGGCCAAAGAGACCTGGTCTGCCTTGAGGTACACATCTACACGCTTCTTCTCCTCTTTTATGTCCATACGGGTTATCTTGGCAGGACTCAAGGCACGCGAAATGAACAACTGTGTATTCGCTGTGTAATTGATCACATCGATGTTCTCATTCTTCAACTCACGAACTATGCCGTGGATACGTGACCCTTTCATACCTACGCAAGCACCAACTGGATCTACACGATCGTCATAGCTTTCAACGGCCACCTTGGCACGCTCGCCTGGCACACGTACGATTTTCTTGATGGTGATAAGACCATCGAATACCTCTGGCACTTCGTTCTCAAACAGCCGCTCTATGAAACGAGTGTCGGTACGCGAAAGAACCACAACTGGATTATTGTTCCGCATTTCAACCTCCTTGATGACCGCACGGACAGTATCTCCTTTCTTAAAATAGTCGCTTGGGATCTGTTCGGTCTTTGGAAGGATAAGCTCGTTGCCTTCATCATCAAGAATCAATATCTCACGCTTCCATATCTGATAAACCTCTCCTGTCATCAGTTCACCTTCGCGGTCCTTATACTTCTTGAAAACATTGTCTTTTTCAAGGTCCATCAATCGGGCGGCAAGGTTCTGGCGGATGGCCAAAACCGCCCTACGGCCAAAGTGCTCAAGCTGCACCTGTTCTGAACATTCCTCTCCAACCTCAAAGTCGTCCTGGATTTTAAGTGCCTCCGTAAGCTCTATCTGTGTTGATGGGTCTTCAACCTCTCCATCTTCAACGATATCGCGGGTACGCCATATTTCAAGGTCGCCCTTCTCCACATTGACAATAACAGCAATGTTCTCATCGGTGCCGTACTGCTTGAGCAGTACACTTTTGAAAACGTCCTCCATGATGTTCATCAAGGTGACCCTGTCAATGTTCTTGAATTCCTTGAATTCCTGAAATGATTCGACCAGATTTAGGTTCTTCATCGGTATTTAGTTGAAAGATATTACTGTCTTAGCTTCTTTTATCAGGGCGAGCTGGATGATTACCGGCCCGGTTTCCTCTTCATTTTTTTTTGACTTCTTCTTCGCCTCTGGCATGATGGTCACGTCTTCATCTGTGGCCGCGAGAACCTCTCCTTTGACGATGGAACCATCGGTAGTTACGACCCTCAACTGCCTCCCCACATTCTTAAGATACTGCAAATGATGTACAAGCGGCTCAGTAAGGCCAGGAGTTGACACTTCCAGCTCAAAGTCTTCCTGTTCGCGGTCGAGGCTGCCCTCAATGTGGCGGCTCACCTGCACACAGTCACGCACAGTAACACCAGCCAGCGCATCGATGAAAACACGGATGCGATTGCCTGGAAGCACACGCACAGCGACAATGAAGCGCTCGGTGCCTACATTCTTCTCCTCCACAAGGGCGGTTATCTGAGCTTCTGTTATCATCATTAAAAAAGGGGACTTTGGCGTCCCCTTCTCGTCCAGACCTTAAAAATCCGGGTCAAAAGTAGTGCTTTACTTGAGATTTCCAAGAGTGTCTTTATTTCCCTGATTTCTGAGCCGAGGCCACCATTTGAAGGTTGCCACGTCAGAAGGTCGGTCTGATAGGGCCGAGTTGTTAAATTTGCCGCTTCTTTCTTAACAATCCATCCATGAAAAACAGCTTCCTTGCCCTGTTGACCTTTGCCTTTGTCGCTTCATTTGCCCCTAAGGCAGACGCTCAGGAGTATGACCAACGCCTTACTGCGAAATTCTCCAAAAAGGAGCTGAAGGACATGATTGCGGCAAATGACCCTGCTCTGACCTACTGGAATTTCTACCTGAACAATGGTTATCAGATAGCAGATGTGCCCAAGGGCAAAGAAGAAGGTGTTGGTGAGACCATTGAGCTGAAAAGTCTCGAAGCAAAGGACATCAACCTACTTGACTTGAAGTTGGAGCAGCATGCCTTTGCACGCCAATACTACCTTATCAAAGGTTTTCCAGGCAAGATGCTGATCCATTTGCCTAAGAATGAAGTGGAGGCCTCGTTGAAGAATTCATCCAAGTAATTCAGGCCCTGCGCACGGGCATACCTTTCAAGACATGAGTATTCTAAAGAAGAGTTTCGGCTTGGCCATAGGCGCAGCTTTTGCTGCCTTCAATGCCCAAGCGCAGCAGACCATTGCTATCACGGATGGAGGCAGCACTACACTGACCTGTGGTTCGGGAGCGGCATTCGATCATGTGTTCAATGACGACAACACGGGAGGCGACTATCCGGCTAACGCAAGTTTCACAGTGACCGTCTGTCCTGACGGGACCAACGGCAGCAAGGTTACCTTGAGGATGTTCAACACTCAGGGTGACACTTGGGATGTGGATGCGTCCGATACGCTGTTCGTATATGACGGTCCGGATGCCACATCACCTTTGCTGGGCGCCTTTAACAATATCACCAGCCCTAACGGTATAGGGCCACAGGCAACATTCAATAACCCAAGTGGATGTCTGACTTTCGTGTTTGAATCGGACGGGGTGACCGAAGGTGCCGGATTTGCCGGGGTAATCACCTGCGGATATCCTTGTCAACCTTTCACACCTACAATCACATCTACCCCGACCGAAGTGCCTGCCGACACTGGTTGGATTGACATCTGCCTTGGCGACACAGTATGGCTGCAAGGTGGCGGCATCTTCCCTTATTCGGGCACCAATGGCGGTATAGGCTATGACCAAACAGTTGGAACCAGCACGTTCAACTGGGAGTTTGCCGATGGGACTGAATTTACCGATCAAGAGTCCGTCTTCTTCGTGCCTCAGTTCCGTGCAGGGTATTTTGTAGAGATGCGCATGACCGATGTTCAGGGCTGCGTGGCCGCCACAACGACCAAGATCAGAGTTTCGACACTACCTGATTTCTCGCAGACAACATCACAATTGCAGGACACCATTTGTCTTGGCGAATCAACGCTGTTGGTGGGCGGGGTCACGTTTGCCGATACGGCTGGTGTTGTTCCCACCCAAGGCACGTTCATCAACGGGGGGATTTTCGCTGGCCTTACATACCTGCCCGATGGTTCGGGAGTGAGTTATGAGACGGATATTGAGATTGAGAATTTCGAGCCAGGTCAGTTGATCCAAAGTGGATCGGACATCATGGACATGTGCGTAACGATGGAACACAGCTACATCGGTGACCTTGAGATGATGCTTACCTGCCCGAATGGAACGAGTATCAATGTATTCAACGCCTACACGGGCAATGGTCTGTTTCCGGGTGGTTTCGGAGGAGGCGGAACCTATTTGGGTGCAGCTTTGGACAATGGAAACGGAACTCCGGGCACAGGTTGGGAATACTGTTTCTCGGACAATGCAAGTTGGGGCACAATCGGTGCAGAACTGCAAGCTGGCAACACCACAGCTGTAGGCGGTGCCACGCCCGGAACATCCATGACAGCTGGCAATTATCAGCCTGAGGAGGACTATTCCAACTTCATCGGTTGTCCAGTGAACGGTACATGGACACTGACTATTCGCGATAACCAAGGTATTGATGATGGTTACATTTTTGAATGGGGAATTCTATTCAATCCAGACATCGATCCGAACGCAGAGTTCTATTTCCCTGAGATAGCCACAGCTGCATGGGACGATGACCCAACGATAATCAACAATCAGGGCGATACCATTATCGAGGTGTTGCCTACTGCTCCTGGAAATTACAACTATACTTTCCGAGTGACGGACAACTTTGGTTGCGCTTACGACACCACCTTGACCATAAACGTAGTACCAAACCTCACCTCGTTCAACGATGCGAGCACTTGCGGCCTGAGCTACAGCCTCATCGCAGCAGATTATGACATTGTGGGCCAATGGTCATACATTGCTCCAACTGTTGGTGCGACTGCCACATTCAGCCCCAACATCTTCAGCAGAACTCCGACCGTGACGGTGAGCCAGCAAGGCACCTATCAGTTCATTTACACTTCGGCCTATTGCGGTCAGAGCGATACGATGGAAGTGCTGTTCGCTTTGGCTCCAGTGCCAGTGGCCTTGATAACAGACACTGTATGTCCTGGAGATACGATAAGCTTCAATGCACTGAATACCGGCATTGGTGCCACATATGTATGGACACCGGGCGGATCGACCGATCAGGTATTCACTCTGGAAGGGGTTGACAATACCACTGGCGTTCAAGTGGTGATAAATAACGATTGTGGCACCATCACGAGTGCTGCTACCATTCGCGTGATAGATGTGAACGTGAGCGGGCAGCTTGAGGTGTGCCTTCAGGACGATGCTGAGCTGTTTGCCACCGGAAGCCGAGAAGGAGGTTCGTGGGCTTATACCGGACCGACCGGTGGCGCAGTGACGTTTAGCCCCAACGAGCAGAACGAGAGCCCAACGGCAACTGCCAACTTGGCGGGCAACTACGTGTTCACCTATACGGATGCCGAGTGTGGCACAACCTACGACTGGAATGTGACCTTTGCACCTGCTCCGACCATCAGCATCGCATCTGACACGAACCGCATATGTGTGGAAGATCAGATCATTCTGTCGTATACCACCAATACCAACGTGTATGACGTATTGAGCTGGTCGCCATATGATACCGACAAAGATTCATTGCTCATCTTCGGTACCGATTCATTGGCATACAGCCCTCTTGACAGCTTATTCACGGTAACGGTATCGATCGAGAATTTCTGTGGTGAGGCCGAGGATTCGTTCACCTATCAGGTGATCGATTGCAACCTGACGCTGCCCAGCATATTCAACCCTAACTCTGAGGTGGAGGCCAACAGTTACTTCAACGTTTCGGCTCTTGACCTGCATCCGGGCAATAACATGCGCATCTACGACCGTTGGGGCCGCTTGGTATTGGATCAGGATGACTATCACGCCAATCCTTGGAATGGTGATGGTGATGCGGACGGGGTATACTTCTTCATCCTGACGCGTGAAGGCTATGACGCTATCTCTGGCTATGTGCACAAAGTGAGCACCGGTAGCTGATCCATGAAGGTAATTGACCATCTGAAGCAGGCCGAAGGCACGCTTTTCTCCATAGAGATATTACCGCCTCTGAAGGGCAAGGGCATTGATTCGCTGTTCAAGGGCATTGAGCCCCTGATGGAGTTCAAGCCCGCGTTTGTAGACGTGACCTACCACAGGGAGGAGTACGTATACAAGAAGCGCGATGGTGGTTTTCTCGAGAAGGTTAGCATCAAGAAGCGGCCTGGCACCGTGGGTATCTGCGCAGCTATCATGAACCGGTTTCAAATAGATGCTGTTCCGCATATCATTTGCGGTGGATTCTCTAAGGAAGAGACCGAGAATGCCCTTATCGACCTCAACTTCCTTGGTATAGACAATGTGCTGGCCCTACAGGGCGACAGCATCAAGACCGAGAGCGATTTTGTGCCCGACCCCGATGGTCATGCCTATGCCAGCGAGCTGGTGCGGCAGGTGGTGCAGATGAACAACGGCCAGTTTTTGGACGATGACCTGAAGGATGTGGAGAACACAAACTTCTGCATCGGGGTGGCGGGCTATCCGGAGAAGCACATCAAGGCGCCCAACCGCAAGACCGATCTACGCTATCTGAAACAGAAGGTGGATGCCGGAGCGGAGTACATCGTGACACAGATGTTCTTCGACAATCAGGCCTATTTCAGGTTTGTGGACGAATGCAGGGACATGGGCATCATGGTGCCTATCATTCCGGGCATCAAGCCACTGACGACAAAGTCGCAGACGCTGATACTGCCCAGCATGTTCCATATCGACATACCATCAGACCTGTATGATGCAGTGGAGCTATGCCGCAGCAACGATGAGGCTGCCAAGGTGGGTCTGGAATGGTGCATTCAGCAATGCAAGGAACTGGTGGCCGCCAAGGTGCCCTGCCTCCATTTCTACACCATGGGAAGGAGCGAGGCTACGAAGGCGGTGGCGAGTCAGGTCTTCTGAGGAATGCGGAATTGATCGGGGGGTATTTATTGACCCGCAGGGATGGTAGTTTGCTCCGATCCCCGTTTCTTCGTTGAAAGTTTGGTCTTCGTTTTCTTTTGCAGGATGCAAGACCAGTATCATTCATAACTACTAGTTCAGATGATAGAAAGGATAAAACAACTGGCCGCAGCCTATCATGCCGATACGGTGGCAGTGCGCAGGCATCTGCACGCCCATCCCGAACTTTCGTTCCAAGAAACGGAGACCAGTGCCTTCGTATGTGCGCAGCTCGATGCGCTGGGCATTGCCTACACGGCCGGGCATGTGGGCACAGGCATAGTGGCGCATATCTATGGCAAGGATCCGCAGTCGAAGGTGATCGCATTGCGGGGCGACATGGATGCACTGCCCATCACCGAGGAGAGCACCAAGGACTATTGCTCGCAGAACCCCGGGGTGATGCACGCTTGCGGTCACGATGTGCACACCGCCTGCCTATTGGGCGCAGCCCGCATACTGCACGAACTGCGCGGGGAATGGAGCGGCACGGTGAAACTGGTGTTCCAACCGGGTGAGGAACGCCTGCCGGGCGGTGCATCGCTCATGATAAAAGAAGGCGCACTGGACAGCCCCAAGGCATCGGCCATCTTCGGGCAGCATGTGGCGCCCGACCTCGAAGTGGGTAAAGTGGGCTTCCGCGCGGGGATGTACATGGCATCGACAGACGAACTTTATGTGACAGTCCACGGAGAGGGCGGCCATGGGGCATTGCCACATACGCTTACAGACCCCGTGCTGATCGCTGCCCACATCATCACAGCCCTGCAACAGGTGGTGAGCCGCATAGCAAAACCGGGCGTGCCCTGCGTGCTGTCGTTCGGCAAGGTGATCGCCAATGGGTCCACCAACGTGATCCCAGACAAGGTGGAGATGGAAGGCACCTTTCGCGCCATGGACGAAATATGGCGTGAAGATGCCCACCTCCATATGATACAGATAGCCCAGGGCATTGCCGAAAGCATGGGCGGCAGCTGCGACTTCCGTGTGGAGCAAGGCTATCCTTTCCTTGTGAACGACACGCCCCTGACCCGCTTGGCGCAGGATGCCGCCCGCTCCTATCTGGGGCCCGAAAACGTAGTTGACCTTGACCTGCGCATGACGGCCGAGGATTTCAGTTACTACAGCCAGATCATGCCCGCATGTTTCTATCGCCTCGGCACACGCAACATACTCGAGGACATCCTCAGCGGGGTGCACACCTCGACCTTCGATGTGGACGAGCGCAGCTTGGAGATAGGCGCAGGGCTCATGGCCCATTTGGCACTGGAGACGCTGAAGGCGTAGTTGACTCTGCGCTAAGCTTCCAACTTCACCCGCACTTTCACTGCCCCTTGCCCCTGCCCTATGGCGGTCAGATAGCGATGTGTGGCAAGATCGGCATCCCCAAAATCTGAGGCCGCAACGGTCCGCTTCTCGTTGGCGGCAATGGTCACCGGAGTGCTGTCTGCACCGCCAGTATAGCTTGCGAGGAAGAACGTGGCCGGTCCTTCATTGCCCACCACATGCATCTCCAGCTGCTCATCGGGCAGAAATGTGTGTACCAGCAGCGGATGCACCTCGCCTGGATCGAGGGTTGCGGTGAACAGGCGCTGCTGCTTGTCGCGCAGGGTGACAAGGTCGAAGAAATGGCCCATCATGCCAGGGCGGTCCCAGTAGTGATCCATCAGCAGGCCGAGGTTGCGATACTGCATGGTCATGGCATTGAAGCGGGCCTTGCGCATGCCGTTGGAGCGGTTGGCCCGCATGCCCTTCGCCCCGTTCTGACCACTGCGGGCGGTCTTGAGCACGGTGTGGAATGCCGCCACATCGGTCTGCACGGCCACCAGCGCAGGATAGTCCAACAGTGCCTTGGCAAGTGCGCCCACGGCCGCTATACGGTCATCGAAATTGGCGCGGGTGAACGCCTTGCGCCCTTGAGGGAACAAGGTGATGAACGTAGGCGTGGTGCAGGCATAGACCACCTCCACCTGCGGTTGCCACACATTGAGTTTTCCGGTCATCAGCGCCAGCAATTGCCTTACGCCATATGTGTCGCCCTTCTGGGTGCCTTGTGCTCCGCGCCATTTGGTGTAGGCATCTTCCACCGCCTGGTGCAGTGGCATATAGCGATCATGCAGCAGCGTCCATAGCGGTTCGGCCGGTTCTTCGATCAGCATCTTGCGTAGCATGGCCTTATGGTAGGTGCTCAACTTGAGCACACGGACGTGGCTGTGCCGTGTGCTGCGCAGAAACTGATTCTCTTCATACTTCCAGATGCGGTCCATGGGCAGGGGGCCTTGTGCGTGGAGCGACCGATCGGAAGCTCATGCTGCAGCGGCAGGCCATCCGGGCCCTTGCTCCGATGCAATGATCTGCAGATCGATGTACCTATGCGAATGTAATCATAACAAACCGTTTTTGGTGTAGGATGAAAGCATGCTGCAAATAGCATCACCGTTTTTGGTGACCTCTATTGCAGTATGAAAATCTATATCACCAATATTGGTTACTTATGTTGCAGTACAACATCATATAACACCAATATTGGTGTCTTTTATTGTAACAATGCAATAGAGGTCACCAATAACGGTTTGATCATTTGCAGCACTGCAACACATTACACCAATATTGGTGTAATGTGTTGCAGTTTGATTTTACTGGATTCCGGCATACGGAGTGAAACGAACCGAACGGTTGGGCATACTCATGCCACAGCTATGCCATGCAATAGGCTGTATGCTAAGGCAAGCTGTTTCCGGATGATGAAAAACGGAGCGGTCATACGGCCATGGCCGCCCTCAATCGCAGCGGCACCCGCCCTGCTCCAATGCCCCGCTGCAGGCCTCCCACGAGGTGAAGCCTGCGGGCATGTTGTCTTCGCAGATGTTCTTAGTGAATATCTCGCTGGTGCTGCAATCGCAACAGCGGGGGCTGCATGCGGGCAACAATGCCATCATGGGCAGTGCCGCAAGGGCCATGCGCAGATAAAAGGGACGGAAATGCGCGCGGGGGCTGATCATGGGCAACAGCAAAAGTGCCAACCCGCTGCGTGATGTACTTACGTTGATCTGCGTATTTGACGCACGGCTATGGCATCTCCTCGCAATAGCGCTTGCGCCACAGTTGGCCGCTATCGAGGTCGAGGCAAACGAGGCCCCCGAAACCATTGCCCATGTAGGCATGCGTGCATCCATTGTCTATGCACACCGCCCCATAGCCAAGTTCCACCGCCTTGCGGATCTTGCCCATGCCGCGCGGCTGATGGCCATGCACCACCCTACGGCCGTGTATGGTGCCCTCGCGCAGCAGAAACGGACGCTGCCATACCATGGCGTGCAGGTCAAGCAGTGGGTTGTCGGCCTTCAGATTGAATCCCGCATGCACCAGATAGAACCCATCTATCTCCAAGCAATAGGGCAGGGTGCGGAAGAACCGGATGAACCGTTTCTTCACCTTGCCCTTGCTGTTCAGCATGTCCATCGAATTGCGGGTGTTGAGCAGCAGCGGCAGCTCCTTCGGGCCTGCTTTGGCAATGTGCAGCAATATCTCCTCGTGGTTGCCGCGCAGGGCATGCACCTGAAAACCGTCTTCGATAAGTTGAAGGATATGGTCCACCACCTCGCTGCTGCGCGGCCCGCGGTTTATCATGTCGCCAAGGATGAAAAGCTGGTCATCTTTGGTCAGCGCCACCTTCTCCAACAATGCTTTGAACGTGAGTGCGCAGCCATGAATATCGGCCACGGCAAGCCGCCTTCCGCCCTCTGCAGGCAGCGCCACAGATTGAATGGCCGAATAGGGGAACGGGTCCTGCAAGGGGTCTAAGACAAGGGCGTGGACGGGTGGTTTTTCCGCTCCGCAAATAACCGCCACTGTTGGCAATTATCAATGGGGCAATTCGCAATTAACAATGGAAAGAAGCACATGGAACAGACAATTATCCCCGCTACCTTTCTCCCATGGAAACACAACGCTCCTACTACATCGTGAAGCACGGCCCTGCCGATGTCGCCTTCCAACTGCGCGAAACGCCCATCCCCGCCCCTCAGGAGGGCAAAGTGCGCGTCCGCACCGAGGGCTTCGGCATCAACTTCGCAGATGTGATGGCCCGCAAAGGACTCTATCAGGATGCTCCGCCCCTGCCCTGCGTGGTGGGCTACGAGAGCGTGGGCCGCACTATGGATGCCTTCGTCCACAACGGCACCACCATTCCCGAAGGCACCCGCGTGCTGGCCTTTTCGCGCTTCGGGGCCTACAGCACCCACGTGGTCAGCGAGGCCAGCGCGGTGCAGCCCATCCCAGACGATATGCCCATAGGCGAGGCCCTTGCCCTTGCGGTGCAATACTGCACAGCCCACCATGCCGCCTACGAATGTGCCAACATCTTCCCCGAAGACCATGTGCTGGTGCAGGCCGCGGCAGGCGGAGTGGGCACCGCGCTGGTGCAGCTGCTGCGCCTCAAAGGCTGCACCATCTATGGCACGGCCGGCAGCGATGCCAAGCTCGACTACCTACGTCAGCAGGGCGTTCACCATCCCATCAACTACACTACGCAGGATTTCGAGCAGGTGGTGAAAGAAAAACTCGGCCCCCGTGGCCTCGATGTCGTGTTCGACTCCCTGGGCGGCAAGAGCTTCTCCAAAGGATTCCGCAGTCTGGGCAAGGGCGGCCGCATCATAGGCTATGGCGCTGCCGAACAGGTGGGCGGCCCGCTCCAGCTATGGAGCACGCTTAAGATGGCGGCCAACTTCGGTCTCTTCAGCCCCATCCAGCTGCTCATCAGCTCCAAGGCGATGATCGGGGTCAATATGCTGCACATCGCAGACGAACGTCCCCACGTGCTGGCCCGCAACATGCAGGCCGTCATTCAACTCTGGAAAGAAGGCAAGATACGCCCCGTGGTGGGCGGCACATTCCCCGCCACCCAGCTTGCCGAGGCGCACCGCTTCGTAGAATCGAGGAAGAGCATGGGCAAAGTGGCGGTGGTGTTTTAAAGGTGGTGATATGCTGATGCCTAAAAGCTAAATTTGCCCTACCATGACCATCGCACAGGAAATAAGCGGAAAGCTATCGGCACAGATGCCCGACCTGCGCAAGCGTTATCCCATAGGCAGTCTCGCTTTGTTCGGCTCTGTCGTACGGGATGATTTCGATCCCGAACACAGTGATGTCGACATCCTTGTAGAGTTCAGTGGCGACATCGGTTGGGAGTTCTTCGACCTTGAGCAGGAATTGGGTGCATTGCTGGGCCGCAAAGTGGACCTCGTTTCCCGCAAGGCCATCAAAAGCCATTATTGGGAGCATATCCGTAAGGACCTTCGCCATGTCTGATCACGATCCACGCGTTTTGCTCATCGACATGGTGGATGCCATGGATGCCATCACTGAGTTCAGCGCAGGCATGAGCTATCAGAACTATCTGGCCGACCGCAAGACCCGCGATGCCATCTACCGCAACATCGAGGTGATGGGAGAGGCTGTGGCCCGAATGCCTGAATACTATCTCAACGCCCACACGGACATCCCTTGGGCAAAGATCAGATCGACAAGGAATGCCTTCATACACGGCTACGACAAGATCGATGATAGCATCGTTTGGAATATCGTGACCCGCCTCCTGCCTGACCTTCGAAATCGGTTGCAGCTTTTGCTGGACATGAGAGATGATGCCTAAGGGCTGATGAACTGCCCGTGGGATGCCGCCACACAAGCTGTTTTGCCTACCACCAATAGCTGACA
>JBFYQB010000304.1:0-3487 GCA_041302955.1 Flavobacteriales bacterium | reverse complement strand
TCAATGACCTCTTTGTGGCCAACCCCAGTTTCCGGGTGGATCCCAATATGCGGGACGAGACGGGCTTCAATGCCGACCTCGGGCTGCGGGGCGAATACCTCCAATGGCTCAGCTTCGATGTCACGTTCTTCACCATGCTCTACAACGACCGCATCGGATATGTGCAGGCCGTTGACGAGGAACTGTTCACCGTCTATCGCCTGCGCACCAACGTCAGCGATGCGCTCACCCTCGGCATCGAAAGTCTGGTAGAAGTCGATGTGCTGCGCATGTTCGGTTATTCGGGCAAATGGAAGCTGGGCGTGTTCAGCAACCTCACGTGGCTCAGCTCGCACTATGTCGATTCCGAAGAACCCGCCTTCGATGGCAAGCGGGTAGAGCTCACCCCAGAACTGCAGTTCCGTGGCGGCCTCGACCTCCGTTGGCACAGATTCACCCTCACATCGCAGTTCTCTTTTACGGGTGATCAATACACGGATGCCACCAATGCCGAACGCACCGGCAACGCGGTCAATGGCATCATTCCTTCCTATTATGTGATGGATCTTGGCCTGCGCTACACCCACGACCGTTGGCGCATTGAGGCCGGGATGGACAATGTACTCAACCGTTCTTATTTCACCCGTAGGGCAACGGGTTATCCAGGTCCAGGCATCATTCCGTCTGATGGGCGTTCCATCTGGCTTACGGTCGGTATGCGGTTCTGATACCCGCTGGTTGGTGGGCATGCTGTTCATCACACATGAAAGTTCAATTGGGTCTATTGTTTGAAAGTGTCGTAACCATGAGCGTTGCATCATGGTATAAGACGACCGAACCTTGCCCCAAGTATGCATGGCAAGTCACCTTTTTAATTGCGCATAATTTTTTCGTACTTGCGGCTCCAAAACATTCCCTTTGAGATGATGAAAAAAACGAACTTGAACAGGTTGAACGTAGCTGCTGGCGCATTGGCCATGTGTGCCATGTTCACAGTTGGCTGTGTGTCTGATTCGAAAAAAGACCCAGTGGATACCGCTGCGGTGCAGGACTCCTTGGCCAACGCCAATCGGATCATGACCGTAGGTGGAGGCATGTTCAGCATTCCTTCTCCTATTCAGACAGCCATGCTTATTGAGAAGTCAGGCGCCCAATACGACAAGAAATTCCTTAATGATGCCAAGAAGGCCAGCACATATGCCACCAACTTCCAAAAGGCGTTGAATCTTGGAGTTTATGGTGCGGATGTAGGGTATGTCACCATGTACGATCAGAGTCAGGACGCACTGAAATACCTTGGCGTCATCAACAAACTGTCAGACGAGCTGGGTGTCACCTCCGCTTTTGATGAGAACACCATCAAGCGTTTTGAGGCCAACTTTGGTCAGCGCGATTCCATGTTGAATCTCGTATCCATGTCCTACCGCAGCGCTGACGCGTTCCTCAAGGACAATGACCGTCTCAACGTAGGAGCTTTGATCATTGCCGGTGGCTGGTTGGAGACCGTTTATTTCACCACTCAGTTGGCAGTTAAGTCAGGCAACAAAGAGATCATCAATCGTGTTGGCGAGCAGAAATACACGCTCAACAACATCGTTAAGATGCTTACGCCTTATTACGATCAGCCAGAGTATGATGCCTTGGTTGACGAACTCATCGAGTTGGCGTATGACTTTGATGCGATCGATATCAAGTACACGTATGATGAGCCTACCGTTGATGTTGCCAGCAAGACGACCACCATCAATAGCAAAACAGAGGTGGTGATAACCAAAGAGCATTTGAAGGCAATCGCAGACCGCGTTGAGAAACTCAGAAACAAGATCGTAGGTTAATCCAACAAGACAACACAGAACATGAGAAATCTTATCCTAGCCTTGGTAGTAAGCTTCGGCTTTGTGGGCAGCGTAAAAGCACAGTGCGACTCGACAGCCACATTGTGTGCAAAGAATGTCACTGCCAATTACATCTCCGATGGTCAATCCTATCGTGCACTCTTGAATGGTGAAGAGGTTGCTGAGTTTCAGGCTGTATTCTATGGTGGAAGCACATACCGGATATCTGGATGCAGTGGTTTCACCAACGGTAATCTGATATTCTCCATCTACGATGAGGATCACAACCGTCTTTTCACCAACAGCGACCACAAGAACGCCCCATATTGGGACTTCAAGTTCACATCTACGGTCAACTGTACCATAGAGGCCAAGCTCAATAGCTACAATTCCAAATCTGGCTGTGCTACCATGGTGATAGGCTTCAAATAGCCTTTTCAAACTACGTAACCTGAGACCCCGATACAGCGTTTGTGTCGGGGTCTTTTATTTAGAACCTCTCCAGACGATATGAGCGAACGTATACTGCGAGCATTGATGCAACTTTTTGCTCTTGTGGCCAAGGGCGAAAGCTCGTCTGGTCGCGAGGTGGTTCGCGTTTTCCTCGATCAGCAACTGGGGCAGGACCTTGTTGAGAAATACCTCGCAGTATTCGATGAGTATTTTCAGGAATACCGCGGAGGTGAGGAAGAGCAGACGGAAAAGAAACGCAAGCGCATTTCCAAGAGCTCGGTAAAGATCCTGAGGATATGCACGGCCATCAATTCCGAGCTCGTTCAGAAGCAGAAGACCATCGTGCTCTTCCGTCTGTTGCAGTTCATCAACACCGAAGGGGCCATTGATGGGCAAGAGTTGGATTTTGTGTCCACCGTGGCCGATGTGTTCAATATTGACGAACAGGAATTTTTGCGCTGTCTTCATTTTGTGAAGGCTACCAAGGACGACCTTCAGGACTCCGAGAATATCCTGGTTGTCAATAATTCTGATGGCAAGCACCTCGAACGTGCGCATCACATCCATTCTGATGGCCTGCATGGTGAGATAAGAGTGCTTTGCGTGCCGAGTGTGTCGCTTTACGTGTTCCGCTATTTTGGTCACGATACGTTGTTCATGAACGGGCAGCCATTGCGGCCAGAACGTGTACATATTCTTGGTCAAGGTGCATCCATACGCGCTTCTGGTCTGTCGCCTATTCATTACAGCGACATAGTAGGGCGTTTTCTTCGCTCTTCCGTATCGGTGGATATCACCTTTGAGGTGAAAGATGTCGAGTTCTTCTTTCCGAATGGCAGAAGAGGGCTTCATCCGCTGGTAATGCGCGAGAATTCTGGCCAGATGCTTGGTATTATGGGGGCAAGCGGAGCTGGGAAATCCACTTTTCTTACCATCCTCAATGGAACTCAGCGCCCAAGCATAGGTACTGTCAACATCAACGGCATCAGTATATACGATGAGCCCGAGAAAGTGGAAGGCCTCATAGGTCACATATCTCAGGATGATCTTCTGCTCGAAGACCTCACCGTATTCGAGAATCTCTACTACAACGCCCGCCTGTGCTTTGATGGTTACAGTAAGTTCAGGTTGGCCAAGATGGCGCTTGCCATGCTGAAAAGCCTTGGGCTTTATGAGATACGCGACCTCAAGGTGGGCAGCCCATTGAATAAGAAGATAAG
>JBFYQB010000303.1:0-3613 GCA_041302955.1 Flavobacteriales bacterium | reverse complement strand
ATGATGGCCGTTGGCATCGGTAGAGACGTTGCATGCAACGTCTGTACGCACGTCATCGCTGCCGATGGTATGGTGAATGTATCGGTGGGCAATGCCATCACCACGGGCACCATCACCATCCTCGATATGGCAGGCCGCGCAGTGCAGACCGCAGCTATCAACGGTAGCCGCACAGTGGTGGCCACCGACCTTACTACAGGCATCTACCTCGTTCGCGTAGAAACAGCCCAAGGCGCAGAGACGCACCGCGTAATGCTCCGGTAACTCCTTTTTTACATTTACGCCCGCTCACATTTTCACCTTTACATCATGAAAAGAACCTACTCTCGCCCTACCCTGACCCGTATCAAGCTCGACACCTCCATCTCTATGGTGATGATGTCTTTTGGCCCAGGTGCCGACCCTGAGGCCAGCCTGTTCAAAGGGCTGAACCCGATGAAGTGGTTGAGGTAGCATTACCCCCTTCCTTGCATTGAAACTGACGGCCCGATGAGGGCCGTTGGTGTTTCTATGGGGGTGTTTGAACGGACGACCTATCCTTGTTGTGCTTTCCGTTTCCTTGATATGAGCACATTGCCCCAAAGTTCGCTGCCAATGGTGAGGTGAACGTAGCCGTGAGCTACGACATCACCACCAGCAAAATCACTCTTCTTGATAGGGCAGGCCAAACCGTGCAGACCGCTGCCATCTACGGCAGCAGTACAGTTGTGGCCACTGACCTTATCACAGGCATCTACCTCGTCCGTGTGGAAACAACTAAAGGCGCAGAGATGCACCGCATAATGCTCCGTTGATCCTTCGAGACGCGATTGATCGCATCTCTATACTCACCAGCACCCCCATGAATACAAGTCCTACACTAGACCCACAATCCACAAAATCACTTAAGACAAGGGAATCAGCATGGTGATGATGTCATCATTCGGGCCTATCGATGGCCCTGAGGCAAGATTACTCAAGAACATTAACCCGCTTCGGTGGCCACCTTGCAGAATCTGGCATCCACAACCTACTCCAACCCCAGCAGCAGCGCCATCTTTGCCAGGCCCACCACGCTTTTGGCGCCAAGCTTGCGCATCAGATTCTTACGGTGCGTCTCTACCGTTGCAGGGCTCATTTTGAGCGATTCTGCTATCTCCTTTGTCGTCTGTTCGCGATAGATGAGCTGCAGCACCTGTTTCTCGCGCTCGTAGCGGTCATTTTCCACTCCTGACGCAGCACCTCAGCCGCGGGTGGCGTGGTAGGCGGGTCGCTGGGCAGAATGGGCCGTGGCGGCATCACCTCCATCGCTTGCGTCTCCACCTCATAGAACTGCTTGCCCTTGACGGGTTTCCAGCGCAGGGCCAGCTCGCCACCTATGCCTGTCAGCTTGCTCTTCACCCCTTCCACCTTGCCCATGTTCCCTGCCGGGGTGCGTTCCTTCGTGTGGCGGAATCCTGCACTCAGGATGATGCCCTTGACGCGGCACACCTCCTCGGCAGTCTTCCCGTTCTCATACTCCTTGAGTATGCTCACGATCTGTGTGGGACTGAATTTGCTCTTTCTCATTGTTCGACAGTTTGTGGTTGAAGTAAGTCTCTACTTTCAAACTGTCCTGTTTTCGGGGAAGCTTACATTTTCGGGGAAGCTTACATCAGTGAACTCTGGCCGCAATTAAACACTTCAATACAGCTGGATGTAAACTATCCCAGCTCTGCGAAGCTTTCAAACCTAAAGCCTAGCTAGCTTTCCCTCAGTCCAGTAGTTCTCAGAAATCTCATCCGGAATTCAACGCACTTTATGGTTATACTTTGTGATCACATTAAACCATTTGAATCATAATTGACGGATATTATTCACCCGACATTTGATGCATGCTATTCAAGGCGGCCTTCCTGCTGCCCTCCATACTTTTTCTATTCGCAGGTGTTACTGGATTGCCCGTATGTGTTGGACAATACAGCCAACGCATTGACCTTCGTCAGCAGATGGGCATACCGCCCAATGAAACCCTGTTGAACAGAACCCATCCAGAGCGGTATCTGCTTCTTCACAGCTACTATGATAACAATCAGATTCTGCCTCAACTGGATACAGTGGCGGTAGGACGGGTATTGAACGAGGTAGAACTGTTTGCAGCGAAACATAACGACCAAGACCTGTTGAGGGAAGTCCGGTACATGCGGTTGGTATCCAGAGTCCTTAGTTTGAGTGAGAGGAAGGATCGGGTACGATTACTGGAACAACGCTACGCAGGTGCTACTGCTCAGGGCCAGCCATGGGAGGTGTTCCTTCATAAGTGGTTGCTGGGGAGTCAGCTACTGGACACTGATGGCAAAGTAGATATCGGGTTCTATCTGCTAACGGAAGCATCCGAATACTTGGAGGAGGGATATCTCCACCCTCTTGGATGTTACCTCAACTACCTGCTGGGCACTGCGCACTACCGTTTCAACGACTTCAGAGGTTCACGCAAATATTGCGACCGTGCCCTGAAATACGCTGAACATGATTCGCTTTTCTTCACAGAAAGCAGGATTTTGAACACGCTCGGTCTGGTGCACAGGAAGTTGAATAACATCGATTCATCAGACTTCTATTTCCACAGGGCACTGGGAGTAAGCATTGAGCAAAAGGACAGTATCATGGAATGCATCGTTTCTGGCAACCTTGGCGAGAATCAGTACTTGCAAGGAAATTATGATGCAGCTCTCCCACTGCTCTGGAAAGACGCCAATATGGCCCTTTCAAACAAGGATACCGGTCTGGCGAGCAATGCGCTCTTGCTGATGTCCGAATGTTATCTGTACAAGGGCGAGACCGATAAATGCTGGCAATTTTTGACATTGGGACGTCAATACGCCTTCAGTTCAAAGCAATACCATCGCCTCAGAACCCTCTACCCCATACTTGCCAAATGGCATGCCCTTAAAGGCGAACCGGTGCTTGCGGCCCTCTACACCGATTCGACCAGGTTGGTGGTCGATAGCTTGGAACGATTGCAGACACAGGTCAGGTCTGTTCCCACAGACCGGCTATTTGAGATGAACCGTTTGCAATTGGATTCCATGGAAAAGCAGAATGAACTCAAGCAAAGAAACCTGCTTCTGCTCGGCACCTTTCTGTTGTTGGTCAGTTTATTTCTCCTTTTTCGCCTGTATTCCACCAGATCTAAGCTTACGATCCTGCAACTCGAATCCACGAACCGCGGTCTTCAGGAAAAGCTCCGGGATTTCGTCAACGAACGTCTGACGATCACCAGTACAATTTCGCCCGATCTGATGGATCAGGTAATTCTGACCGATGCCCATTGGCGCGACTTCCTAAATATGTTCAATCAGGCACATCCGCTTTTTCTGGTTGCTCTAAACGGCTGTTACCCATCACTCACGCAATCCGAGACCCGGCTCTGTTGCCTCACATATCTTTCTTTATCAGACCGGGAAATGGCCGATATGCTCGGAGTAGGCACGAATTCCATTCGCGTTACCCGCAATCGTGTCCGTAAAAAACTCCTTATAGACGGAGACCAAGACCTCCGAACGCTTCTGAAATCCCTGTGAAAACGGGCGTTTCAGAATTGTAACCTTTTGTAACGGCCCAAAATGGTGCGTGGTGGAGTTCGGCCAAGCAC
>JBFYQB010000302.1:0-2812 GCA_041302955.1 Flavobacteriales bacterium | reverse complement strand
GTTTTGAGGCGCATACCATCAACTCGCAATTCGACAGGGCTCAACTTGATGTCGCCCGCAAAATGGTTCACCTCAAAGCCTTTACTTTCCTTGAGCGCAAGACGGTCCACCCTTCCCAGAATGGTGTCGTGGTCAACACGGATGTTCTTGACCAGCAGGTCAATATTTGAAACATCGAGATGCCGATAATCGATACCTACGGCCTTTCGAGGCTTATTGTCGTCATCCATTCGGAAATTGGCACCGATTAGTTGCACCTCATCGAATCGAATATCCCACACTGGCTTGACTGTCGTATCCACCTTGTTGGATTTGAAGTAGTCGACAATAAATTGGATGTTCTGCACATCCTGTCCCTCATACTTACGGAGATTGAACACCACGGAATCGAGTGTCAATCTATCGATCAGAATCTTATGCTTTTCTATATTGAGGCTCTTTACTCCAATATGTAGGCGTTGGATGTTGCCTAGGGTATCGCCTTGTTGGTCTTCGACATAAAGCCCTTCAATGATCAAACGGTTGAAAAAGCCAATATCGACCCCTTTTACCGTTATTGTTGTGTTGAGTTCGCCTGACAGATAATCCGCAATGCGCTGGGTTATCCTTGTCTGCACATAAGGGCTTCGAAGTGCGGCATAGCCTCCAAAGATCAACGCGGCCAGTATCAGTCCGATGGCTGTGAACCACGCCACCGCCTTTTTGATACTTTTGAAAATTCTCATTTACTGTCAGCCCTTGTCAGCAAATTTAGACAATAACGGTGCCGCGCTCTGTTTATCAGAGCTATAGCCAACATAATCGTAGTGAAAAGCGGCAATAATCCACCACTGATCCTCATTACCATTCCTTTCGAAGGTGTGATCAGCGAAATGACCATGTGAAAATGTTCCTTTGCCCGTTACCTTTCACTTTCATTCGATACTAATCCATCTTGAACTCACCCTTGATACTTGCCATAGAGTCATCGTGTGACGACACCTCGGCCGCTGTGCTGAGAGGAGATAATGTGCTGAGCAATATCGTTGCCGGGCAAGATGTTCACTCGGCCTATGGTGGCGTTGTTCCAGAACTTGCATCCAGAGCACATCAGCAGCACATCGTACCCGTTGTGCATCAAGCACTGACACAAGCGGGCGTGCGAAGAGATGAACTTTCTGCCATTGCATTCACGATGGGGCCCGGGTTGATGGGTAGTCTGCTGGTAGGTGCATCGTTTGCCAAGACCATGGCGCTGGCGCTGCGGATACCGCTTATTGCGGTGGACCATATGCAGGCCCATGTACTTGCGCATTTCATCCGTGGAGAAAGTGCTCCACCATCCTTTCCATTCCTATGTCTAACTGTAAGCGGTGGGCATACTCAGATAGTGAAGGTGGATGCACCGGATAAAATGACCGTATTGGGGCGTACGATTGATGATGCGGCTGGCGAAGCTTTTGACAAAGCTGCCAAAGTGCTCGGACTCGGTTATCCCGGTGGGCCATTGATAGACAAATATGCCCAACTAGGAAAAGTCAATCGCTTTCACTTTGCAACTCCGCGACTTGATGGATATGATTACAGTTTCAGTGGTGTCAAGACCTCGTTCCTGTATCTGATCCAAAAGGAACTCCGGGCTGACCCGGGATTTATCGCCACGAATTTGAATGACATCTGCGCATCGTATCAAGACCATGTGGTAGGATACCTTTTAGCAGTAATGGAGCGAGCGGTTAGAGCAACTGGTGTAAAATCCATTGCTCTTGCAGGGGGTGTGTCTGCAAACTCAGCTCTTCGCATCCGATTCCGGCAGTTGGCCGAACGAACAAACTGCTCCGTTCATATTCCGCCTTTCGCCTATTGCACGGACAACGCTGGAATGATCGGCATTGCCGGCTACTTCAAGTACCTAAACGGGGAATTTGCAGATCAGCAAACTGTGCCAATGCCACGATTACATTTCTGAACCGATCACCATTTGGTCTCGGTGTCGAAAATCTGCTTTGAGGTGCTCTGCTCGTTCTTGAAATAATAGACACCGCCCCAATTCCACTGCACCCTGCTGTACATGTTGATATTGCCACCACCACGGTTAATAATGACCCGTTTCACCAACCGGTTAGGCAACTCTTCTGACTCCTCAGTTATCCCTTCACCGTAACGTTTGGCAAGATCGACCTGATATTGTGTCGGTTTGAATTCTGATGCGGACTGAGCACTATTGGCCTTCTCGGCCAACATGGCCTCTTTTTTCTTCTGGTAATCCAGTTCAGCTTTCTGACGCATCTGCTGCTCATAATCGGCCCTACCAGACTCGGCCATGGTCTTTGCAAGATCTACCGCCTTCTTCTCGAATTCAAGTTTGTTCTTGTAGTTCTCCTCCTTGGCCGCTATCTCTGCCTTTCTGCGCTCCTCCTCTTCTGCCCTTATCTTCTCATCAAAAGCCTTCTTCTCCAATGCAATGCGCGCCAATTCGATTGCTTCGGCCTCTTTACGGGCTTTTTCCTCGGCTTTCAATCGCTCTTGTTTGGCAAGTTCCTCCTGGGCCAGTGCAATCTTTTCGGCATCCGCCCGTTGCTGTGCCTCCATGCGAGCTTGACGCTCTTTGACCTCTTCTTGTTTGGCAATCTCTGCAGCGGCCAATTGTGACTGTCTGCGTTCCTCTTCCTGTAATCTTCTCGCTTCCAACTCCGCAGTGCGTTCGGCTAGTTTTTCGGCCTCCAACTTCGCCTGCTCTTCACGCTTCACCCTTTCGAGCTCCAATCGCTCCTGCTCTTCGGCTTCTTTCTTGGCTTTGGCCTCTTCTGCTGCTTTGCGCTCACGTTCCACC
>JBFYQB010000301.1:0-3435 GCA_041302955.1 Flavobacteriales bacterium | reverse complement strand
ATGTGGCCCATGCATGCTCGAGGATGCCACTCTGTCGGATGGCGCATTGCTGCACAGCCTCCTCACTCCAATGCGACATGGCATCGGCATCCTTGCGGAAAAGTCCTTCGCCAGAACAGGGTGCATCCACCACCACGAGGTCGAAGAACTCCGGCAGACCAGCAAACAGCGCGGTGTCGCTGCCTGTGACGCACACATTGGGTCGGCCCCATTTGGTGATGTTGTCGCAGAGGATCTTGGCGCGGGGGCGTACCACTTCGTTGCTCACCAGCAGCGCATCATCTCCCAGAATGGAAAGCAGATGGGTCGATTTTCCGCCCGGGGCGGCACAGAGGTCGAGGGCAATGATGTCGGCATTGGCAAGTCCACAGGCTATCAAGGCCTGTTCGAGAAACATGGAGCTGGCCTCCTGCACATAGTAGGCCCCGGCATGGAACAGCGGGTCGAAGGTGAAGGACGGACGGCCATCGGTATAGTAGGCGTGAGAAGCCCAAGGCATGGGGCGCAAGGGACTGGTTCCGCTCCATTTTGCAGGGTTGATGCGAATGCTGACCGGGGCCGGGGCATCATGGGCCGCTACGAACGCCTGCTGACCTGAGGCATCGAGCACGCCCGAGGCCGAAGCAATGTGAGCAAGGAGTTGGTCGCGGTGGAAATTCATGACACAGGTAGCGCGTCAAAAAATGCAGGAGTTGAAAATGCCATCACTACTATCTTCCTGATTTCTTCAGCTTATCCAAAACAATGGTGTAGAGTTCCTGAGTGGAGACGCACCGGTTCCAGTTTTTCGCTTTCAATCCAGTAATAAGTTGCTGATCGCCTGTCCACAACCATGCTTTTGCATGATCCGCCAATGCGACAAATTCCACATCGTCAATATCTACATCCTTCACCAGAGCTTCAGCTTTCAACAGCGTCTCTTTAGGAATCAGTCCAACATTGATGAACCTGATCCTTGCACTTATGATGCTGATAGCCCGTTCCAGCTCGGCATCGGTGTACTTTGATATCCGTTTGAGCTTTCCTCGATGCTCGTTGATCTCCATAAGCAGTTGCCCTGTGGAATAGAAGCTGAGCTTGGACTTGGGCTGGAGAAGAAGTCCGGCTATCCGACTGTTGGAGTTGAGAATGGCGCTGAAGGCGATATTGGTATCAACTACGATCCTCATAGGCCAAGCGTAGCCTTGGTGCGTGCCCATCGCCCTTTTTTCACCGCTTTCACAAGTTCGTCCACTTGTTTCTGTGTAGCCTTTGAATTCTTGGTCACCTCTTTGAACTCGAGGATATCGGCCATATCCTGCAGGTCATCCACATTGATATTGCCAGAGAGCCTGAATATCACTTCGTCCTTGGTCCTTTCGATTATCATGGCTTTTGGCTTTAGCTTACAAATTTAATGGTATTGTCACAGGGTTGGGCGCTGGCTGAAACATCCATGATATTTCGTCATCCATGTTCGTACTTTTGAATCATGGAAAACGCAACGCTCCGATCGCAGCTCCTGAAAATAGCCGACAACCTTCCGGACAATGCCAGTTTGGAGGATGTTTATGAGCAGCTCGCACTCTTGCACGATATTGATTTGGCAGAGGCCGAGGTCGAAAAGGGAGAGATCCATACCCATGCTGAAGTTAGGAAGATGGCTTCCCAATGGCTGAAGTGATCTGGGCCAAACGGGCTGTCAATCAGTTGGAACGAGCGGTCAGATATGTGGCCGAGGAGCGTGGCAACACCTACGCGAAGATTGTTCTGGAACGCATTCTGAATGCGGCAGAACTGCTCGGGCAGCAGCCCCAACTGGGTTTCATAGAACCTTTGCTTGTACATAGGAAATATGAATACCGCTCCATCGTGGTGTGGAGCTACAAGATCATTTATCGTTGTTCCTCCAAACAGGTCATCATTTCGAGGGTATTCCACACCTCACGGAACCCCGATAAACTGAAAGGTGTCTGATGAAACGCAACAGATTCAAAGAACAAACACTTAAAGGCCCATCCCACCCATGAAACAACTCATCGAATGTGTGCCCAACATCTCTGAGGGCCGCGACATTGCCAAGATAAATGCCATTGCCAATGTGGTGACCACTGTGGAAGGCATCAAACTGCTGAACGTGGACCCGGGAGCGGCCACCAACCGCACGGTGATCACCTTCGTGGGCGAACCGGAGGCCGTGATCGAAGCGGCATTTCTCCTCATCAAAAAAGCCGCTGAGCTCATCGACATGAGCAAGCATCAGGGCGAACATCCGCGGTTCGGGGCCACGGACGTCTGCCCGCTCATTCCCATTGCCAACATCAGTATGGACGAGGTGGTGCCCTACGCCCACAGACTCGGAAAACGGGTGGGTGACGAACTCGGCATTCCGGGCTATTTCTACGAATATGCCTGCACCAAGGAGAAGCGAAGGAACCTCGCCAGTTGCCGCGCAGGCGAATATGAAGGTCTGCCCAAGAAACTGACCGATGCTGCGTGGAGACCCGATTTCGGCCCTGCGGCATTCACCGACAGTGTGAAAGGCACAGGTGCCATCGCCATCTCGGCCCGCGATTTCCTCATTGCCTACAACATCAACCTGAACACCACCTCGGTGAGGCGCGCCAACAGTCTGGCCTTCGACCTGCGGGAGAACGGACGGGTGCTGCGCGATGGCGACCCTGTATCGGGCAAGGAGGTGAAGGATGCCGATGGCAACCCCATCCGCATTCCCGGTGCGCTGAAGGCCGTGAAGGGCATCGGCTGGTACATTGAAGAATATGGCATAGCGCAGGTGTCGCTCAACCTGACCAACATCCGCGTCACCCCGATGCACATCGCCTTCGACACGGCCTGCAACAAGGCGTGGGAGCGAGGGCTGCGCGTAACAGGTTCTGAACTCGTGGGCCTCGTGCCCTTGGAGGCCATGCTGGACGCAGGCCGTTACTTCCTCAAAAAGCAGCAACGCTCTGTGGGCGTCAGCGAAAGTGAGCTGATCAAGATCGCCATCCGCAGTCTGGGGCTGGACGAACTGACGCCCTTCGATCCCAAACAGCGCATCATCGAATATATGATCGCAGAAAATACGGGCAAGCAATTGGTGCACATGGATCTCGCGGCCTTTGCCGATGAGACCGCCAGTGAAAGCCCTGCCCCGGGCGGTGGCAGCATTGCCGCCTACGTGGGCGCACTGGGCATCTCGCTCGCCACGATGGTGGCCAACCTCAGCGCACACAAGCGCGGATGGGACGACCGTTGGGAGGAGTTCAGCGACCATGCCGAGCGTGGTCAGCGCCTCAAGAACGAGCTGCTGCGCCTTGTGGACGAGGACACGGCCGCCTTCAATGGCATTATGGCCGCCTTCGCCCTGCCCAAGGCCACAGACGCAGAGAAGGCCGCCCGCACGGCAGCCATCCAAGCAGCCACCAAGCAGGCCATCCTCATCCCCTTCAAGGT
>JBFYQB010000300.1:0-3020 GCA_041302955.1 Flavobacteriales bacterium | reverse complement strand
CGCAAAGGGCATGCACCGCGTTGCCTGTAACTAATGGAGGTAATGCTCCAAAAATGCTCAGTGTTGCACAAGCACCTTTCGGGTGCTGCTGCCTCCTTCGGTCTGCACGGTGAGTCCATAGATTCCAGCAACCATTCCTGAAAGGTCGATTGGACGACCTGCAAAAGCCGCTTCATACACAACCCTTCCGGAAGCATCGGTAATGCGCACATTGGCCACGGTGCCATCAGGAAGATTCAACCACAGCTCACCATTTGTAGGGTTAGGATAGGCCGCAAACCGGTCATCAGCAACTGCTTCGGCAACATTCACAACCTGATAACTGCAATTCTCATAGGTGGTCACTACAGTTGAGGTGTCCACCACGATGTTCTCATCCCCCGGCTGATAAAGCGTGTAGCTGAAATAGATGAGCATCATTTCATCGGTAGTGGCCTCACCAGCTGTCACCAGTTGAGGTGGGTTACTGGGGTTGTTGGGATTGTTGGTGGTATTGTCATAGACTGCTTCACTGTAAAGCACACTTCCTGCAGGTATGCGCAGCGGTTGGCGGAAGTCATAGAATCCTTGCCAATGAAAATCCCACTCCGGAATGTCGATGAGCGGAATAGTGACATTTGTTGGAGTAACGGCCCATGCTTTTACGGAACGACCGATCAAGTGCATATGGGGAGCCACATCGAGTACCGTGACATTGGCATTCGGCACCTGATAAGTGGCCGTGAATGTGCGGGTCTGGTTCGCGGGAATGACAAGCGCACCTTCATTGAGGTCGCCATGGTTCAGAGCAGCACCTATTGCCACTTCACGGACTGCACCCGTGGTATACTTGATGTTCACCTTGGTCTGATCGATCTGCCCATTGGCAGTGGCCGGATAATGAACCTGCATAATGATATTGTGGCCAGCTGCGATCTTCACTCCCATTGAACCTGGATAGACCTTCACGCCTTGACCTGGCACCCAGCCTCCAACAAGTTCAGAAGCATTGCTGCCTGTACCTCCAAAACTTACATAACCCGGCAAGGGATCGGCCGCATCCAGCGTCAATGGTGTATTGGTGCCATCGGCATACAGCAACACATGGTGAACTGCTTCAAGATTGCCAGGGACCACCTCAATTTCTTTAATAAAAACATCCTCGTTCAATCCTGTAGGTATCACAAAACACCGGTATACATCATTACCCACAGTATTCACCGTGTAACTGGGCATGGTAAGTACCAGATCTGGGTCGGTGATCACTTCATCTGATAGATAGACCGGAGCCATTGGCGCAGAACCACTGCCCTGCGGCATACCATTGTTCACCCAATCATTGATAAGTACAACCTCTTCGGCAGTCAGCACACGCTCATGGGCAAGTGAACGATAGGTGTGATCTGGTGGCCATGGTGGCATGGTGCCTGCATTGACCGCATACTGCATACCAAAGGCAGCTGCTGTAGCATCATCATAGGTCATTAACGAAAATGGGCCTATTCCGCCTTCATGGTGGCAGCTTGTGCAACGAGTGTAGAGGATACATGCCACGTTATCATTCCAAGTGGCAGTCTGAGCTGCTACATCAACATGGGCCAGAAGGACTGAAAGAGAAAACAGGTAAAGGTTGCGCATCATACGGTGGTTGTTAAAGGAAGGCTCTCAACGATACAAGGATCGCCTTGAGACGAAGTATGCCAACAAAGGTTTAACACATGATGCTTCCTGCATCACGACACGCGTTATTTAACACTGACATTACGGGCTATCTGATGATGACCAGCTGTAAGCGCAAGCCACAAATTGGTCACATGCTTCTTTCTGCCACCGTTTCAGTCCACGTGCGCACCAGTATGTCTGCTGCTTTTGTATGGGTCTCGGACATATGCTTGGACGCATCAGCGCTCCAAGACCAAATAGGGCTGGAATCCAACAACTGACACCCCTTTTTCTGTAAGGCGTGTTCAAGTGATCGCTGCGCAGACAAATTGCTATCGGCACCAATAGTGATAGCAACCGCTGGCTGACCATGCAATGCTACGGCCTTGTCAATGGCGCGCATGGTGCTCTGATCCGGGGCCAGATTGTGCGTGTTGGCACAGAAAACAAGCAAGTCGTAACCTTCAAGATCTGCGTCATCCACAGAATGAAGCGTCACCCGCCATCCATGACCTGTCATCTGAGCGGCAAGTGAAGTGCAAAGCCTACGGTCGTGATCGAAAATGCGGTCGGGATGATAGACGATGAGTGCATGATGCTGCGCATCTGTCTCACCGTAATGTTCCTGAAAATGCGAAGCGGGCCATTGCACGTATATGGTATACATACCCCACACAAATGACATTGTAATGCAGATGTATAAAAATGCTTTCATTCGATGAAGCTTACCGATTCACCGACAAATATGCAATTATTTACTACGTGATACACGTAGCTCAAAAGCGTAATAATTTCATCATTTACCATCCTCCAGGAAAAAAATACCCTGCCATAATAAACGAGGAAAGATACCTTCGCTCAATGATTCAACTAGTTGATCTCCGCACGTTCTGCCGCTTGTCAATTGTTACTATTAGCCTCTTGCTATTGGGGCAATCCTGCCAAAGGCCGCACGAAGAGGCGCACACGGTGTCATTGTCCAATGCTGCTACCGAAGCCGATCAAAAATTGCTCATCGGTGCAATGATCGACAGCTTTCATGCCGATGCGGGACGGGCTGATTTCGAGGCCTACTTTGCTCACATGACCGATGATGCCATATTCATTGGCACAGATGCCACCGAACATTGGGACATGGCAAGCTTCAAACGTTTCTCCAAACCCTATTTCGACAAGGGCAAAGCCTGGAACTTCACCTCCATCGAGCGACACATCTACCTATCCCCTCAAGGAAATTTGGCTTGGTTTGATGAGTTGCTGAACACCCAAATGAAGATATGCCGCGGTTCGGGCGTTGCAGTTTGGCAGAACAACCGATGGAAGATAAGCCACTATACCCTGTCCATGACCGTTCCGAATGCACTATCGGACACCGTAGT
>JBFYQB010000299.1:0-3462 GCA_041302955.1 Flavobacteriales bacterium | reverse complement strand
TTTCCAAGCTCCATGTGCAGGACACGGTGAACGTTGCTGAACTCCTGAGGAACTTCGAGGGTTGGAGTCACATCACTGGCCACAACAAGTATCACAACAACTACGACTACCACAAGGCCATTTTCCTTGTGGAGAAAGTGCCGCATCTGGACACGGGCTTCCTGTTACTGACCGAGAATGCGGCCTTGGCCTGCCCCGTCAGTGTGCTCCACTATGAGACGTTCCACGACCTGAGCGCAGTGAAAAAGGAACTCTCTCAAAAGGCGGAAGAGATACAATGCATCGTTGCATCAGCAGCCACAGGTATTGCCGCAAGCGTTTCTTTCGGCCGTTCGCAGGAACCCGAAGCCTGGGAATATGCGGATGGCGCTGACACGGTACAGTTCCTCCTTCAATATGAGGATGAGACCATTGCGAAATAGTTGGCGTTCTGGTCAATAAGAAGGAGTTGTAGGGATTTGGCTCTTTGATCCTTATTCGCGGTTCTTTCATTCTACCGCACGGTCCGTCCATTTTACCGCACGGTTTTTTTGTTCGATAGTGCGGTGGAGCACTCAACCGTACGGTTTTCTCAATTTACCGTGCGGTTTTTTCTTCCCAACGGACAGCCATAGCGCTATATAATAAGCGGAACTCAGGGAATCAAGTCGCCTCAGGCAGACCGCCCTTCGGGCAACACCAACAGAGGCAACGTGGTGTGGTAGGCCATCTTGTGGGTATGATTGACCCTGAAAAGATTCTCGATAAAGGTGCGCTTCCTGTTTATCATCACCAGCAGGTCGTTGTCGCCTTTCAGATCCAGATAGTAGCGGATGCCTTCGAGAACGGTCTTGGCCTTGATACGCTTATAGGCCACCTCCACTTCGGGGCGGAAGATGCTCAGCTCGCGACTGCGCTCCAGTTCATGCTCATAGGTGGGCACTTCGTTGCCTTCGGCCACATGGGCAATGCGCACATTGGCACCGAACAATGTGGCAAGCTCCTTCACCAGATCCAGGTTGTTGTCATCCTCCACCTCATGCAGGTCGGAACACAGCAGAATGTTGCGCACTTTGCCCAATATGCCTTGCTCAGGAATAATGAGCAATGGCACCAGTATCTCTTGCAACAGGCCCACGGTGCGACTGCCCACCAACATTTCTTGCAGGCCAGATGCGCCACGGGTGCCCATCACTATGAGGTCCACAGGGTTATTCTTCAAGAAATCTGCGACAGTTTCAACCATTTCCCCCTCCAAGGTGCTCATCGTTATGACGGTTTCGGGCAGGCCATAGTGTTTCACCAGATGATGGCGTTCCTTTTCCATTCCTTCCTGGGTTCCCTTGGGGGAAATACCTTCAAGAATAGCAGCGCGGTCATAGGCATGAAGCACTGTTAGCCTGGCCTTTGCAAGTTTGGCAAGTTCAGCCGCATAGCGCAGGGCATTGCGCGAGTTGTGCGAAAAATCGAAAGGAACGAGAATACTATTCATGCAGAAAGTTTGTACAAAAATCGGTTCATGGTGGTAAGTATCGGCAAACAATGGTCAGTCGATGTGGTGATGCGGCTCGTGCAGCATCTTCTGGAGGAGCTTATGAAACTCTTCAAGTGTGGCACCGAACATCATCCATAGCGGCAGATAATCGAAGCGGATATACCCACCAAGATGCCACCCTGTCTGATATTCCCACGGACATCGGCCGGTGGTCTGCTCCAACAAGAAACCAGTAATGAGCTCCACAATGAGTATGCCTATACCATAGGCCAAATAGCGCAGTAACCTTGGCCACTGTTTCAACAGGCGATAACCCAGCGGAAAAAGAAAGGAAGATGAACCATAAATAGGTATCATCCAGATGTAGGATACGCCCTTGAGCGAAAGATCCATGTTCGGCCCCCAATTATCCATAAGGTCTACAATTGCCGTATAACATACCTCAATGGTCACTCCGAGCATACCGTAAAACATGAATGCGATCAGCCCATTGAGGGCACTACTTCTTTTCCGCGTCATCTTTGGGCTTAAAGGAATAATGTATCTGAACAGGTGGTTGTTGGCTTTCGGCCCGCTGTTGCTCCTGTTCCTTCTCATACCATTCGGGCATCACTTCCTCCTCTTGCATGTCCCATGAATAAGTAGGGCGTTGAGTGCCCCGTTTGCGATACGCAAGTGCCACACCCACACCTGCGATCAACCCGAACAGGTGACCTTCCCAAGAGATATGTTCCTCCATCGGAAATATGCCCCATACCAGACTCCCGTAGAGAAACACCACCAACATGGACAAGGCCATGAGCTTCATATGCCTTCGGAGTATTCCACTCAAAAAGAGGAATCCAAAAAGGGCGTATACCATGCCACTGGCACCGATGTGATAATTGGGTCTCCCTCCTATCCACAACCAAAGCCCGCTCAACAGAAACATCCACAATATGGCCCTACCGGCAAACTCGTTATAGAAATGGTACATCATGGTGCCCAGCACCAACAACGCTATCGAATTGTTGAAAAGGTGCTTCCAATCGCCATGTATAAAGGGATATGTGAATATGCCAAAAAGGCCATTGACATTGCGTGGCAGCACTCCAAGGCGCGAAAAACTCACATCGAACAGCTGCTCGAACAAATGGATCGCAAAGAGCAGTACCACTGCTATCAACGGGACGATAGCGGCATTCAGCAGTTCGCGGTTCAGACCTCTGTCCATGCCGTAAAGATAAGCCCCCAGAAAGCTGATGCTATCTGAGGGCCTAATGAAATGAGTAAATTGATCCGTGTCAGCTCTTCACGTAGCGAACCGTATGCGAACCACTGCTCACCTGTATGCGAACAAAATAAACCCCATTGGCAAAAGCACTGATATCAACCACTTGATTGAACTGGTCGGTGTCATTCAACGCAATGTCAGGTATCAATCGCTTGCCAAGCATATCGGTCACCACAATCAACACATCCTCCATGTTGGGCAATATGCCTTTGACAATGAAATCGCCTTTGCCCGGATTGGGGAATACTCCAAGTAGTGTGAAGATCTCCTGCTCGTCCACTCCTACATTACCTCCAGAATAGGTGAGCTCAAGCACGGAAGTATTGCTTTCGCACCCATTGTCGCCTACAAATTGTGCAGAATAGTTGCCGCTTTGGGTAGCTATGTAGTGGGTGCCTATGGCTCCTGGTATCGGGCTGCCATTGTAAAACCACTGATAGCTGCTGCCATTTGAAGGGACTATGTACATGGAATCTCCCACATGCTCGATGTAACTCACTGTAGGCGCAGTGACCGAAACGTTGATTGGAGCACTTGTGCCCGAACAAAGGAACTGATTTGTGACAGTTACAGTGTAGCTACCGCTCGAAGTTGCCGTGGTCGAAAGACTGGTTCCACCATTGCTCCAGTTATAGCTGCCGAAACCAGTGGAAGTCGAAAGTTGAACGGTGCCACCTTGACAGAATTCCAATGGACCATTGGCTGTGATCACTGG
>JBFYQB010000298.1:0-10015 GCA_041302955.1 Flavobacteriales bacterium | reverse complement strand
TCGCCACCGTATCGGGCTTCAGGTTGGGCACCTCGATGCCGATGGTGCCCTTGCCGGGAATGGGAGCAATGATACGGATGCCCAATGCCGAAAGGCTCAGCGCAATATCGTCCTCCAGATTCTTTATCTTCGAGATGCGCACTCCCGGTGCGGGCACTATCTCATACAGCGTCACCGTGGGGCCTATCGTGGCCTTGATGCGCTCGATGTCTATGTTGTAATTCTTGAGGGTCGAGACGATGCGGTTCTTGTTGCTCTCCAGCTCGTCTTTGTCCACTTTTATCTCACCGCCCTCGCCATACATTTCCAGCAGGTCCAGCGGTGGTATGCGGTAATGGCTCAGGTCGAGCGTTGGGTCATAGTCACCTGGCCCATCGCCAGAACCGTCTTCCACAATGTCATCTGCCGATGAGGTGATGGCCTGTATCTCAAACTCCACGGGCTCACCATCCTCCCCCAGTCCTGCCACAGGGCCTGTGTATGCATCAGGGATATAGGTTGGCTCAGGTTCGTTCACCTCTATTTCCAGCTCGCTGCTGTCAAAGTCGCCAGCTATTTCCAGCTCGGGCTCCTTCTTGGCCACGGTGGTCAGGTCCAGGTCGTTGGTGCGTATGGTCACATCGGGCGTGGGCATGAAAGGGTCCTCATCCTCCTCCATCTCGGCCGCCCGTGCTTGCGCCTGAGCCGCCATGGCCGCAGCAGCCGGTGCCACCGTTTTCTTCGATGGTCCGAAAAGCATACGGAACAGTGGCTTCAGCGAGTCTACTGATAGGTGGAATACCACCGCCAGATAGGCCAGTATCGCAAACAGAATGGCCATCCCTGTGCCTGCACCGCCAAGCAGCGATGTGGCCCATCGGTCAAACTGAAAGCCCACCGCACCGCTGAGCATCGTGTTCTCGGCTGCCACATAGCCCATTGTAAGTGGCAACAGATAGAGGAAGAACAGACAGTGCAGCGCGCTCTTCCAGATGCTCAGCACCGACCTGCGCAGCAATACCCGCAGCCCCAGCAGCAGTAGCATGAATGGAAACGCGAAGGCCGCCACTCCAAAACCGTTGTACATCGTTTGGTGCGCCACCCACGCACCTATCTTGCCCATCCAGTTGTTCACCTTCTCCTCCGCATCGGCCCATTGCAGATTCACCAGTTGGCTCTGGTCTGCAAAGCCATCAATAAGGTAGGAGGTGAACGATAGGGCCAGAAACACGGCCGACAGTACCAGAAACAGCCCCAGCACCGTACCCTTTCTCAGGTCGCCAGCGGCAGATTCGTTGGCGGCTTGCGCACCCTTGGCGGCCTCGGTTGCAGGCTTTTTGGCCTTGGGTTTCTCTTTCTGTTCTGCCATCGTTCGCGGTTTTCAAAAGTATAGAAATCGCGGATACGCTTTCGGGCGGGGAATGCGGTCGAAATAGTGGGTTGGGCAGCTTCAACTTAGCGTAAAGCTCACCTTGCCGAAGGCAGAAGACCTTGCCCATCATGGTCCATTGAGGAGACCCATTGCTGGGAAATACCAGCTGCCCTCACACGTGAAATATTACCTCTGAGTTTGGCACCCGCCTGCGCTGGCTGTAAACCCCTTCGATCTTGCCCTTTCCGCAGCCTATCACCACGCTCACCTCGGCAGCCGATGGCAGTTTGAGCGCACGTTTCACCAGCACCTCATCAAATCCTTCCATAGGGCAGGTGTCAAATCCTTCCGCGGCCATGCTCAGCATAAAGGTCTGGGCGGCAATGCCGGCACTCTTGTGCAGCATCACCCGTTGGTCGGCATGGCTGGTCATGCGCAGACTGGGGCCTTTGAGCACGAGGTAGGTGCGCAGCAGGGTGCGCACCAGCCGCCAGAATCCGAAGGGATCATTGCGGTACATCAGCGGCATCAGCAACTGGTAGTATTGCAGCGCACGCTTGTCGCGGCCCGTCAGCTCGGTCTTGTCCTTGAACTGCTCCTTTAAATGGGCAAGGTTCCATTTCACCCGTTCCTTCCATTTGTCATGCCGGCACACCACCACTACCAGTTGGTTGGCCGTGCGGGCCGCTCCCTGATTCAAACATCCTTTTGCAATGGCGGCCTTCGCCTTGGGATCGGTCACCCGATAGAACTCCCACAGTTGCATGTTGCTGCTGTTGGGCGATAGAACGGCCCGCTCCAGACTGCGCTCTACGGCAGCGGTCACATCTACCGAATCGTCAAACGCCCGCATGGCGACTCGCCTGTTCACAATGGCATCAAATTCTGCAGCGCTCATCTTGGATCCATTTGGTTTTAGGGCTGTGAAGTACGGTATTCTGCAGATCGCCCCCAATGTTTGGGTCGTAGCCCCCAATGATCAGGTGGAAAACCCTCAACCCCCTACCAGTTTGCACCCAATGTTTGGGTCTAATCTCCCCAAAAAATCGGGCTACCGACCATAAGGAATGACCGCCATACGCCAAGCGCCTACTAACGGAAGAACCCCGCCTCTGATACCATCAGAGGCGGGGTTCTGCATTCATGACGAGGGCTGCCCCTGGGTAGGTATCAGAAACTCTGGAAGATGTCTGCCATCTCCTCTACCGTGATAGGCTGATACTCTTGCGTGACCTGAAACTCCGAATCCTCAATATCCTGAGCTGTGACGCTCTTGGCCACCATGTGCATATCGATATTGAACTTGTTGACCCGAGCTTCCATCAGCACTCCCTTTATCTCATAGTAGGGCGTGCACCAGTTAGGCTCTTCGATGTTTATCTCCTCGGTGTAAAAGAGGTCGAAGTTCTTGGTCGAATCGTTGGCAAAGCTCACCCGCACATGCTTGCAATCGTAGCCGGCTATCAACTTGCGCTTGTCGGTATGGGTGAACTTCATCTCGTCTGGCATCTTGCCATACTCCTTCATTATCTGGGCGCTGTCCATCACCAGGCCCGAATACTTGCTCGCTATCCGCACCAGGTGTGTCAGCTTCTTGGTGTTCTTCTCGGCTATGAGGGCCGTGCTGAACACCGCCATCGAGGTCTTGAGCTCGCTCTTCGAATTGTTGTCCTTGAACTTGAACACCATCTCGCTCGGAAACATGGAGGTGAAGATGTTGTCCTCCGTGAATTGCGGGTATGAGAGCTCATATACGATGATGCCCTGATTGATGCCCCGCTCGTCCGTATTGCTTTTGCCACACGATGCAATGACGATGGCAATGAATGCAAGAGCTGTGAACCTTTGAAAAAGGCCTGTGTTTGTTGTCACGTTGCTTGATTTGAAGGGTAGGGCTGTTCCAATTCCCGAACCGTTTCAAGACCGTGCGAATGTACTATAAACCGATATTCAACCCATGCGACTAAGTGATTTGCGTAGAAAAAATCCTACATATTGCGTAACACGCTGCCCGGCCATCCGAAAGACGACCGAACAGCAGTGCATCATTCCCAGATAACCGCCTCCTTGGCGGCATACCATTTCTCGTAGTGTGGGCCGTAGATCTTCTCTATCGGGTTGCGCTTTATCTTCATGGTGGGCGTCAGCAGCTCGTTCTCCACGGTCCAAGGCGTGTTCACAATGATGGCCGCTTTCACCTGTTCGTGCTGGTCTATCTGCGGGTTCACCTCGGCAAGGGTCTTCAATATGCTGTCCGTCACCTCGGTCTTGCTCTTCTTCATGCCGCTCTCAGACAGCACCACGAGGGCAATAGGTTGCGGCAGGCCATCGCCTACCACCGCCACCTGCTCGATGTCGGCATTGGCCGAAATGCGCATTTCGATGGGCGATGGGGCCACATACTTGCCCTTGGTGGTCTTGAAAAGGTCTTTCACTCTTCCGGTTATCTTCAGGAATCCCTGAGGGTCTATGTAGCCTTCGTCTCCGGTATAGAGCCATCCATCGCGCATCGTCTCGGCCGTCATGGCGGGCTCCTTGTAGTAGCCATCCATCAGCGCCTCGTGCTTTACGAGTATCTCTTTCTTCTCGCTCAGCTTCACCTCGCATTCGGGCAGTGGCTGACCCACATAGCCCACATTGATAGCGTTGTTACGCGTTACGTGGCTGTAGCAGCAGTTCTCGGTCATGGCATAGGCCTCCTGAATGTTGATGTCCAGCTTGGCGAACCAATGGATGAGGGCTGCAGGCGTTGGTGCCGCCCCGGTGAATACATTCTCGGCATCGATAAGGCCCAGTCCGGTCTTTATCTTCTTTTTCACAATACCGTTTAGGATGGGTATCTTGAGAAAAAGGTCCAGTTTCTTCTGCGGCATCTTGCCCAATATGCCCTGTTGGAATTTGGTCCAGATACGTGGCACACCCAAGAACACCGTAGGCTTGCTCTCGGCCAGATTGGCGGCAAAAGTGTCGAGCGATTCGGCAAAGCTCACTGGGCTTCCGGTATAGATGCTGCCCATCTCCACCAGCAGACGCTCGGCTATATGACTCAGTGGCAAGTAAGAGAAGAAACGCTGTGTATGGGGCTGCAATTGCAATTCGTCCATCGCCTTCTTGGCCGCCCAACCGAAGTTGTGGAATTTGTGCATCACCCCCTTGGGCATGCCCGTGGTACCGCTCGTGTAGATGATGGTGGCGAGGTCGTTGCGGTCGCGGTGCACCTCATCGCGCAAGGGCTGAACGTTTTTCAGTAGGTCATACCATTCAGGATATCCCGGCTCGGTGTAGAATGGGAAGGCGATGCACTTCACATGGTCGGGAACACCAGAACGCATGTTGGCCCATCCGTCCAATTTGCCCACCAACAACACCTTCGATTCGCTGTGCTCCAATATCTGGCGGATGGTCTCCGCACTCAGATTAGGATAGAGTGGCACACCTGTGTGACCTGCCATCATGATGGCCAGATCGCTGATGATCCAATGGGCGCAGTTCTTCGATATCATCGCAATGCGGCTGCCCGGCTCCAGGTCCAGACTCTTCAGGTAGGCAGCCATCTTGCGCACCTCCTGTCCGGTCTCCTTCCATGTCCATTCACGCCATTGCCCATTGATAGGCTGACGCATGAACACCAGGTCGGGAGATTCTTTTTCCCAACGATACATCATGTCTAAAGGAAGAGGGTAGCTCATGGGTATGATCTTTAAAAGTTACTTTTGGAAAATTGAAGACAGAAGTCAACTCGCCAAAAATAAACCATCATTTCACACTCTGATTTAAAATGGCTTTAGAAAATAAAATGACACAGCTCTTGGGCATCCGGTTTCCGATGATCATGGCCCCGATGTTCCTTGTTTCAAACGAAGCGATGGTGAATGCGGCCATGCAGGCGGGCATCATGGGCACCTTCCCTTCGCTCAATTACCGCAACAAGGGCGAGTATGAAGAGGTGTTGAAACGGATCAAAGCATTCCGCGATACCCATAGCGTAACGGGGAGTTATGGCGTCAACCTCATTGTGCAGCGAACCAACCCCATGTTGGATGAACATCTGGAGGCTTCCGTCCGCCAAAAAGTACCTTTCTATATCACGTCACTGGGCAGCCCCAAAGATGTTATTGAGAAAGCGCACAGCTATGGCGCCAAGGTGTTCTGCGATGTGACCAATGTGGATCACGCCCGCCTATGTGTCGATCTCGGATGTGATGGCATCATTGCCGTAGGGCAAGGCGCAGGCGGCCATGCAGGGCCCTATCCGCTCCAGTTGCTTGTTCCTGCGCTGCGCAAGGCATTTCCGAACACACCCATCGTTTCGGCTGGAGGCGTTGCCACGGGCGAAGGCATCGTGTCGATGTTGGCGCTGGGTGCTTCTGGCGTTTCGATCGGCACGCGGTTCATCGCCTGCCACGAGACCGAAGTGGGCGATGGCTACAAGAACGCTATCGTGGATCATGGCATGAAGGACATCGTGATGACCGATAAGATCAGTGGTACGCCCTGCACCATCATCCATACGGAATACGCTAAGCAGATCGGCCTCAAACAGAATTGGTTTGAACGGAAATTGGCCACCAACAAACGCACGAAGAAATACTTCAAACTGTTCGTGCAGCTGCGCGGCATGAAACGATTGGAGAATGCGTTGCAGCCTGCTTCCTACAAGACCCTATGGTGCGCAGGTCAGTCGGTCGAGATGATCGATGAGGTGCTCTCAGTGAAAGAAATCACCGAGAAGATGGAACGCGAAACGTGGGAGACGTTGGAAAGGCTGGAGAGCCTAAAGCCAGCGGGGAGTTATGCCGTTTGAACTTCGATAGGGTAAGTCACCAACGCAGCACAACTACTCAAGTTCGAACTGTTTTTCAAGTTTCATCCTTCCATTGACAACAGCGACCACAACAACATCGCCTTCCACTTCAGGGTCGTAAATGATGCGGTAGCCTTGAAAGATAAACTCACGAAGAAAGGCTATGTGCGTATTTGCGAACTCAGGTACACATCTTCCTGAATGACGATTCTCTGGAAGGTGCTCTTCCGTTGCCAAGACAAGACGGGTAACAAAACGTGCCGCATAGACGTCAGAATCCTTAGCGATGAACTCGAATATGGAGTGCAGATTCTGTTCAGACCGCAACGACCATATTACCCCTTGCGCCATGACTTCATGCGTTCGAGCAGTTCTGCCGTAGTGAACGTCCGGCCTTCCTTGATATCCTCCATGCCTTGCATCACCTGTTCGGTAAGGTTAAGCTCATACATGATATCCTCCATGGTGCTCTCTGGGGGCAGATTCTTCAGCACTTCTATACTGGTGTCAACGAGTTGTCTGGTGCGCATGGCCATCTGATTTGAATTCAAAGGTAAAGCCTCCCGTTCAGAAACTGTTTCTCTTGATCCACATTCAGTACAGCTATCAGATGCTAGTATCTAATACGCTCCACTCCGCTTCCGCACAAACCACTCCACTGCCAACAGCAGCATGATGAGGGCGAATATCCATTTAATATGGATGGCCTCTTTAAAAGAGGTCTGCTCGTAGATCACACTGCGCACATCAGCCCGCGAGGCAATAGTGTCGGCCAGTTGGGCCATGGCATCGGGATAGAATACCGTTCCTCCGGCCTGTGCCGTCAAACGGTGCAGCAATCCGTGGTCGGCCGTTGTGTTCACGCTTTCCAAGGTGAGTGCCGCCACCATGAACTGGCCTTTGCTCTCGTGCACCTTGCCCGCGTTGTTCACCGTGGCCTTGTAGGTATAATTCCCTGCTTTGAAACTTCCCGCATTGAGACGATAGGCCGTCTCGGTTCGGTTGAAGGTGTAGGTGAATTCCTTGCCTTGCTCATCGCGGATGGACAGGCTCACCTCTGGACTGTTCACGGGTTCGTACGTCTCGTTGTAGAGTTCGCAATTGAACACCACCTGCTCATCTTCGGTGTAGCGGTTCTTGGTGCTCACACGGAACAGACTCTTGTCGGTCTTTAGTGCCAGATACTGCACCACTTTCGACATTAGCCCATCAAACACCTCATGCGATGAGTTGTCCTGAAAATCTTTCATCCGCCACCGCCACACGCCTTCGCCTGCGAGTATGCCGATCTTCCTTCCCGAAAGGTCGTTGAATACAAACAGTGGCTGCTCGGTCTCCACATTGCCGATGCGTGGCTGGAACAGTGTCTGGGCCGATCCGCTGGTTGTAAACTCTCCGAATGGCACGTTCAATGGCGGAAAACGATTCAGCATCCTCCTAAGGCCTTCATCCACAGCAAAAAGCGAAAAGCCTTTGGCAAACAAGGGCTGTACCTGATTCTGGGTCTTCCGCCCCGCATTGATGCGCAGTCCAAGACCAAGGGCGTTGAACAGGCTGAGGTCCGACTTGCCGCCCACTGTGACCAAAAGCGGCACATCGCTAGCCAGGACACGTTCGACCACCGCTTTGCCTTCCCCACCTGCCTGAGGCAATTGGTGCAGGATGATCAGGTCGTATTTCTCAGGGGTCACTTCGCTCTGACCAATCGTTTGAGCCTCCACCTCATAATTCAGGTTGGAAGAAATAGACCGTCTCAATGCTGCCACATCCGGATGAGGCGCGGCCGCCAGGATCAGCACCTTCTGTCTTCCGTCCAATACTTCCACAAACACATCCTGACCATTGTTGGCATACGAAAGCTCGCCTTTCAATCGTTGCACAGAAACACGCAAGCGGTTCAGTCCGGGCGTGTCGGCATTCAACTTTGCCAAAAGCGTTTTTCGGAAAGATGCTGTTGTGAACGATACGCGTTCTTCCCAAAGCAGGCCCTTGTCGCCCACTATCTGCACCACAGCGTCCCGCCCTTTGAACTGCGCGGCCTCCACCGTCACCTCCACTGGATACTGATTGCCTAGGTAGGCATATCGGTTGTGATCCACCTTGGCGAGTATCACATCCTTCTTCACCGAAGTATCTCCCAGTGCAATGGCATAGAGCGGAGACCTCAACCGGAGCGGACTGTAAACAGGGTCGGCACCACGGTTGTAAATACCATCCGATGCCATGATCACCGCTCCCACATTGCGATTGGCGTAGCGGTTGTCCAACTCCCCGAAAAGTTGCGAGTAGTCGCTGCGGCCTTCGCTGAAATCCACATCCTCGCTCTCCGCAACCTCACCTCCGAAGGTGTAGGAATGCACTTCGAACTTCTCGGCCAACGCACTACGCAATTGGGCCAATTGTTCTAAATAAGTGGTACGATAGAATGCGGAATCAGCATTCAACGGAATGGAGGCAGAGTTATCCTGCGCAAGGATGATGATGGGTTTCTCGGTGCGTTTCTGCGTGGTCTTTAACAATGGCCCGATGAGCAGCAAAGCGATGAGGAACACGGCCAAACCGCGCAATACGGCCAATGTGCGCACCATCCACAGCGCAAACTCAGCGGTCTTACGGTCGCGCAGATACATGCCCGCAGCATAGCCTGCCCCGGCCAGAAGGCAGAACACGATGAACCATGCAGGATATTGGAAAAAGATCTCCACGCCTTAGGTCAGCATTCCCCCGCAGACGGGTATCACCTGCCCAGTGATGTACGTGGAAAGATCGCTGGCGAGGAATAGCACAGCATTGGCAACGTCCTCGGGCGTTCCGGCCCTTTTCAGAGGAATGGATGATTTCCATCCTTCCACCACTTTCGGGTCGAGCGATGCGGTCATTTCGGTCTCAATGAAGCCTGGGGCGATCACATTGCAGCGGATGTTGCGCGAGCCAAGCTCCTTGGCAATACTCTTGCTGAAACCGATGATGCCCGCCTTGCTGGCCGCATAATTGGCCTGTCCGGCATTGCCTTCCACGCCCACTACACTACTCATGTTGATGATGCTGCCCTCGCGCTGTTTCAGCATGATGCGCTGTACCGCCTTCGTGATATTGAACACGGATCTGAGGTTGGTGTCGATCACCGCATCCCAGTCCTCCTCTTTCATGCGCATCAGTAGGTTGTCGCGGGTGATGCCGGCATTGTTCACCACAATGTGCAACGCTCCGAATTCTGTAGTGATATCCTCGATCAGTTTTTCGGCCTCGTCAAGCTTGGCGGCATCCGAGCGGATGGCCTTGGCCGCAACGCCTAATGCCTTGAGTTCTGCTTCTACCACCTTGGCTGCTTCTTCGCTCGAAACATAGGTGAACACTACTGTGGCACCATGTTCGGCCAGTTTGAGGCAGATGCCTTTGCCAATGCCACGGGTTCCTCCAGTGACCAGCGCGACTTTTCCTTTCAACAACTGCATGGGGCAAAGATAGGAGCCGGAAGGGAGAGGCAACTCTCAAATATCCACTAAGCGATTGTCATAAATACCCAGATTCGTCACGAAGTTCTTTTAAGGCGATTTGTACTTTAGCTGCATGGAACCAAGTATGGATATATCAATAGATACCACTCTGTTTGAGTGGAATAAATTAGTTCGTTACATTGGAAAGCTCAACGCCTACAAGTTAATTATTGAAAATAAAGGGGTTGTTCCAAAGATGGATGATATTGACTCTTTAATACATGATTTCTATAGAGATAAAATCATCTCTTATGCGAAGAAAGGCGTAGCTAAAATTGATGAGGAGTTTGATGATGATTGGAAGGTTGCTAATTTGAGGCAATTCCATCATGTGGTTATACACAAGCCAAATCACTCGATTGG